>JANLHD010000048.1 GCA_024653865.1 archaeon
AAGGAGTTGGCGACAAGGTAAAAGGGGAACTTTGGTTCAAGGTGGACCCATTCATACTCCACATAGGCACAAACACAATGGAAAAATCAAAAAACATCCTCAGCGCAATGAAAAAGGCGGGGGTAAAACGAGGCGGCATCATGGTTGCCGAACCGGGCAAATTCCTAATCGAACTCCAGGGCACGGAAAAAATGGAATTCCCCCTATGCTCACAAGGGGAATTGCTTGTGGGCAAAAAATATTTGGAACAAATAACCCCCAAAGCCAACGAAATGCTTGAAAAAAATTACTCAAGGCTCGCAAAACTCGAAAAAGAATTCTCAAGGCTCAAGTGAAAAAAAATGAGGCTATTCACCGCAATCACAATCCCGGAAAAACAAAGGGAAAAAATCTACGCGGAATTGATCCAAGAACTGCCAGAGCAAATGAAGGCGGTTGAAAAGCAAAACATCCACCTAACGCTCGTGTTCATAGGCGAAAAAAACACCGCGGAGGCAAAAAACATACAGGAAAAACTCTCCAAAATCAAACACCACTCATTTCAAATAACGCTCTGCGGCATAGGCTGCTTTGGCTCAAGGGTAATGTGGCTCGGCGCAAAAGAAGGCGAAAAGGAAATCACGCAGCTAGCGGAAAAAATATTTGCGGAGCTCAAAATCCCAAAAGAACAAGTAGTGGCACACGCAACCCTTGCCAGGAACAAGAAGGCTAGCCCAAAGGAATTCTTCGGCGCAAAAAACAATTTATCGGAAAAAAAGTTTTCCACAAGCTTCGAGGCAACGGGATTTGTGCTCGTGAAATCCTCCCTCACAAAAGACGGGCCAATTTACGAGGAGTTCCCCGAAATCACTTTTTCCAAAAGGGACTCCGGGTCATAATAATACTGCTGGACAACAATCTCGACTTCCGGCTGCGCGTGGATGTCATTTTCGAGCATCCACTCCAAAATCTTTTTCCGAACGCTAATTTCCCTCTCTATCTCCTTTTTTGTGCGCAATGTTTTTTGCGCAAGCACCTCCATTAGCCTCACAGGAACATCCGTTCTTTGAACCGAATCGGTATTCCTGTCCCACTCGTACACGTTGCTCAAAAGCGCCTTGCTCTCCATCGAACTCACTTCCGTGACCGAGAGCACGCGCCTTTGTATGCCCTTGCCCTTCACATAAATCCTATACTGCACCACAATCAAATTCAGAAGCGGAATCAACGCGTCCGGAACGCCCATTGGATCGGATTTTAGGCGCAAAAGCATCTCCTTCGCGGAATTGCTGTGCAAAGTGCCCATGCTGCCCTTGTGCCCCGTGTCCATTGCAACAAACATTGTTTCGGCCTCTTTTCCCCTAACCTCACCCACAATCAATCTATCCGGCCTCATCCTCATCGCGTTCTTCAGCAAATCATCCATGGAAATCCCTTCCTGCCCCTTCATCTTTGGCCGAGATTCCATCTGCACCCAATTCTCGCGGTCAGCCAGCCGAAGCTCGAGCGTATCCTCAATGGAAATAATCCTCTCAGGATACCTAATGAACGCCGCGAGCGTGTTCAGGGTGGTTGTTTTTCCAGAACCAGAACCTCCGGTAATTATTATATTCATGGGCTCAATTCCGATGCCCTCAACCATTACCCACAAAAAAGCCGCAAGCTCGCTCGAAAGCGTCTTGTTGGCAATCAAATCAATTATGCTCAAAGGAACCGTGGAAAACTTTCTTATTGTGAGGCTCGGGCCGAAGGGAGTTACGAACAAAAAGGTGGCATTCGCCCTATTGCCATCCGGAAGGCGCGCATCCAAAAGCGGGTGGTCGGCATCAAACTTTTTGCCGACCGTGTTCGCGATTTTTTGCAGCAAGTGCTCGAGTTCCTTTTTATCCGCAAAATTCAGGTTCGTCTTGCAGTGCCCATAACGCTTGTGAAACACGAACACGCTCTTCTCATAGCCATTCACCATTATTTCCTCGAGGTTCTCGTCAAAAACCAGGGCGGAGATCTTCCCATACCCAATGGAATCCCCGAGGATGTGCTCCGCGAGAAGCGAGTGGTTCTTGACGGAGGGAATATGCTCCTTGAAAAGTGAAATGAGGGAAATTTTCAGCGCATTATACTCGTCGGTTGTAAGAAGGTGCTCGAGCGCGTCGCTATAAGTCACCTGCTTCACGATTTTTTCGCGAAAAACATCCATGAACTTCTTCGAAAAAAGCCTGCCGAGCTGGCTTTGGATTTCGTCAAAGCTCCAGCGCCCCACAATCAGGTTTCCGAGGGCATCGCGGACAATCTTCTCCTCCTCGGAAAATTTTTGCTCGGAAACATCGTAAAAAAAGAAAGGAAAACCCTCAAAAATCACGGTCTGGTCGTAAGCGTCGATTTGTTCCCCTTTTTTCTCCATCAGCTGAAGAGGCAAAACCAAATATCCCCCCGGGAAATAACTATTTATAGTACGCGTTAATTAGTATATAAAACCCCAAGCCCGCCGGCGGTAATTCAATGAAAAAAATTCTCGAAAAGGTCGCAAAAAAAATCACGCCCCCAAAAAAAGAAATTGAGGCGCAAAAAAAACTTGCCCGGGAAATAACCGAAAAAATAACCGCGATGAAAGGAGGGCATGTGGGGGTGGAACTCGCGGGAAGCCTGTGCAGGGGCACGCACCTTCGCGGCGACAACGACCTTGACATATTCGTATTCTTCCCCCCTGAACTTTCAAGAAACGAATTCGAAAAAGAGGGGCTTCGCATCGGAAAGGCGATTTTTCGCGGCCACAAATGGGAAAAGGCGTACTCGGAACACCCCTACATTCGGGGAAAAATAGGCGGGTTTGACGTCGAAATAGTCCCCGCATACAAAATCAAGGACGCATCGATGCTCAAAAGCAGCGTCGACCGCACAACATTCCACAACCAATACCTGCTCGGAAGGCTAACCGAGCGGCACAAAAATGACGTGCGGCTCCTGAAACAATTTTTGAAGGGAATAAAGGCGTACGGAGCCGACCTTAAGGCAAACTCCGTGCCCGGATACGTTGCCGAATTGCTCGTGCTCAACTACGGATCCTTCGAAAACACGGCACGGGCAATGGCCGAGTGGAAAAACAACGAAGTGATTGACATTGAAAAACAGCTCTCCGAAAACGATGCGAGAAAAAAATTCGACTCGCCCCTAATTATCGTCGACCCGGTTGATTTGAACAGAAACGTCGCTGCCGCACTCTCGGTTGACCAATTCGCAAGAATAATCGCCGCATCGCGCGCATTCATAAAAAAACCCAAAGAAAAATTCTTCTTCGGCGCAAAGCAAAAAACCCTGCCGGTATCGGCGGCGAAAAAACTTGTGGAAAAAGAAGGTCTAATCACAATTGAAATAGGGTACCCGAAAGGCGAAATAAGCGACGTGCTCTGGGGGCAAATACGCAGGCTCTCAAAAAAAATCGGGTCCGCCCTCGAAATGCGCGACTTCAAATTGATAAGAAGTGCCGTGTGGAGCGACGAGGAAAAATCAATCATCCTCATATTCGACCTCGAGGCAAACAGGCTGGAGAAAGTAATGAAGCGCACAGGCCCCGAAGTCACCAACAAAGAGCACTCCGAACAATTCCTCAAGGCGCACAAAAACGCGCTAAGCGGGCCTAGAATAGAAAAAGGAAGATGGGTGGCGGAAATAGAGCGCGTGCACTGGAAGGCAACCGAGTACATCAAAAAAATGCTCTCGCAGCTCCGCAAAACAGAAAGGGCGGGAATACGCAAGGCGCTCAACAAAAAATCAAAAGTCCTAAGCGACCCCGAAGTCATTGCCAAATACAAAAAGGAAAAGGAATTTTGCGAATGGTTCTCAACATACCTTAGGGGCAAAGAGGAATTTGATTAAAAGCGAGCCCGGGAGGATTCGAACCCCCGATCTCTCCGTCCGAAGCGGAGTATCCTGGTCCACTAGACGACGGGCCCACAGCACTAATAACCTGGGAAACGAATTTAACGGTTCTATTGCCCAAAAAAAGCCCCTGATTTACCTCACCGCCCGGCATTCCCAACCTAGATGAAACGCCCCATTCAGATAGCGCTGCTCGGAATCAAGCTTTAAAAAGCTAACTGGGTAGAGAATAGTAATTCAAAAGGCGACCAATGTATGGCAATAAAAAGATGCATTACCACGAACAAGGTTGTAACGGACAATTTTGTCGAATTCAAGTGCCCAGGATGCGGCCAGAGAATAGTGCGCAGCCTGCACGCAAGGGTCCGCAGCCTCGACTACAAATGCCCCGAATGCGGCTTCACCGGGCCATAAAGGTGAATTTACATGCCTGATAAGAGCTTCATAATCTACAAGGTTACGCCAACGGACATGGAAAACCTAGAGCAAACCAAAAAAGAAATACTGGGCATAAAAGCCGGCGAAGTCAAGGACATACAAGAAGAGCCAATTGGCTTTGGAATAGTAACCCTAAAGGTCGGCATAATTGTGAACGAAAAAGAAAAAGGCGCAATGGAAAAAACCACCAAAGCGCTCGAAGCCCTAAAAAGCGTCGAAGAAGTCGAACAAATCGGCATGACACTTCTTTAACTGCCCATTCCGAGCCAAAAGCGACCGCAGCAAGCAGGCGGCATCGACTCCGCTCTAATTTTTAATAAAAATGCGCTTTAAAAAAACCGAAAAAAAGTTCAAAGCAAAAATTTGAAACTATTTTTCCCCGGCCTTTTTCAAAACATCCTTGTGCTCATCCGAACCGGCTCTGAGCCGCTCCCAGCCAGTGAACACCCTCTTCCAAATAACCCCATCCGGAGTTTGGGCATAACTGCCGCCAAGAAGGTCCTTTGCCATTGCAGGCCTTAGAGGAACCTGATTTTCCAATACCGCTCTCTTTTTTGCCATGATAAAGAAAGCCCCCTTGGAGTATATAATAATTCGCGGAAGACTAGAATAGCCTTTTAGATTTAAAGGAGCCCTAAATCTAATGCACATGATAAACAGCATCCGCCTGCAGAACTGGAGAACCCACCTTAACACCGAACTCGAATTCGAAAAAGGAACCAACGTAATCGTCGGAAAAATGGGCGCGGGCAAGAGCTCCATAATGGATGCCATATCCTTCGCACTATACGGCACCTTCCCCTCCCTTGCCTCGCGCAAGGTGAGCCTTGAAGAAACAATAATGTCAAAGCCAATAAAACAGGAAACCGCGACCATCGAACTTGTTTTTGAATACGAAAAAAAAGAATACACCGTAAAGAGGGTCGTTAAAAGAAAAGGAATAAACGAGGCGGAACTTCGGCTCGACGGAAAAATCATTGCCGGCCCGAAAACAACCGAGGTCACCAAAAAAATAGAGGAAACAACAAAGGTGCCATACGAACTATTCAGCAGGGCGATTTACTCCGAACAAAACCAAATAGATTTCTTCCTGAAGCTAACGCCCTCCCAAAGAAAGGAAAAATTCGACGAACTGCTCGGCCTTGACAAGTACGAAACCGCGAGGTCGAACGCAGTAATACTCGCAAACAGGGTGAAAAAAATCTCCGAGGACAAAAAAAAATTTCTGGCGGAACAAAAGCAAAAAAACGACCCCGCAAAACTGGAAGAAAACGAAAAGCGCCTCGCCGCCAAGCTCTTGGAAACCCAAAAAAGAGGCGCACAAAAAAAAGCCCTCGAAGAAGGCGCGAGTTTGGCGGAAAAAGAGGTCAGAGCCCTCGAAGAAGAGGAAAAAGAGGCGAGGTTTTTGCGAGAACTCGAAATAAGGGCAAAATCCAAAAAAGAGGCGCTCGAAGAGCAATTCCAAAGGCTAAAATCAAAAACGCAAGGAAAGAGCGCACAAGGCATAGCCAAAGAACTCGAAGAAACAAGGAAAAAATTGGAGGACCTCTTGGAACAAAATAAGGAACGCGAAAAAGAGGAAGAAGAGTCCCGCAAACACCTCGGCGAGGCAAAGGAAAAAATAGCAGTGCTATTGAGCATGGAAAGGGAAAACGAAAAAAACACAAAAAATAAGCAAGGCCTCGAGGCACAATGCCCCGTGTGCAAAAAATTGGTTTCTGAACACGACAAAAAAATTCTTTTGGAGGAACTCGCCGAAGAAAAAAACAAAATAGAAAAATCCCTTGAGGAGCAAAAAATGATTGCCGCAAAATGTGAAAAGGGCCTCGCGCAAACTCTCAAAAAAGCAAAAGAAGCGCTGGCGAAAAAAGAGGAGCTCGCAAGGAAATCGCGCGAACTCGAGACCCTCTCGGAATCATTCAAAGAAATCCTGGAAAAGGAAAAACAAATAGAAGAACTCTTCGAAGAAACAAAAAAACTTGCCCAACAAAACAGCGAAAAAAAATTCGACGAAAAAAAGCTCCAGGCAGCAAGAAAAAATCATGCGGCCGCCAGGGAAACACTCGCACGCACAAGCGCGGAACTTTTCGCGGCAAAAGAAATGGCAAAAGAACTCGAAGAAGGAATAAGTGCAATGAAGCAAACACAAAAACAAATCGGCGAACTGGAGGCACAGGCAAAGGAAGGCGAAGTGACCGCGGAAAAACTCGCCATATTCACCTCCGCACTAATGTCCGCGCAGGCAGAGCTGCGCAACACAATGATTGACACCGTAAACGGGGCAATGGAGGAAATCTGGCCCCGCATATACCCCTACGGCGACTTTTCAAGCGTAAAAATAATCGTGGAAGACGGAAGCTACGAGATTTGCGCAAAACAAAGAAGCGGGGAATGGCAAAGGGTAGATGGCATACTCTCGGGGGGCGAAAGAAGCGCCGCGGCAATAACAACAAGAATAGCGGTGTCGCTCGTGCTCACACAAAACCTCGGATGGATAATACTCGACGAGCCAACGCACAATTTCGACGCAAACGCGGTGGCGGAAATGAGCGAAACAATGCGAACCCACCTGCCCGAACTAATAGAACAAATCTTTATCATAACCCACGACAAGGAAATGGAGAATGCGGCATCCGGCAAACTCTACGTGCTCGAGCGGGAAAAAGAAAACGACGGGCCAACGAGAATTTCAGGCTTTTAACTTGCCCTTTTTTCTCGAAATAAAGCCGGCAACAAGGTTTCTCTGCGGCTTGCTAAGAGGCATTTTGAAGCCATCAATAAACCTCTTTGCGGACTCAAAATCGGCCGGCACTTCGTCGCCATAAGTTTGCATCAATAAATTCGCCTTGCTCTTAATGTTCTGCGGAACAGCCTTGCCCAATTCAATTCACCTCGATTTTTTCAACCCTGCCGTCGGGGTATTCCCTCAAAACCGACATGGGCGTGACCTTCTTTTCAAACTCTTGCCTTGCAATGTCCAAAATGCTTGTTTCCTTCGGGGTTTTTATCATTGCGGGCGCACCGAGCGAAAGCTGCAGGGCCCTGGCGCTAATAAGGCGCGTAACCTCAAACCTAGTCAATTTTTGCACTACAAACCACTAAAAAAGAGTTAATTTACTACATCTACTATAGGCAAAGGATTAAAAATGTGATTCTAGGGGTTTTTTGAAAACCCCGAAAAGAGCCATTTTTCCAGCGAATACGCGTTCCCCAGCCTCTTTGAGGCAAGCATCAAAGAACCCGAATCCACAAGGGCATTCGAACCCAAAAACGAAACCTTATGCGGCCCCAAGTCCGCAAGAATTGACCCAAAATCCCTGTGAATGCCAGCGGCAACAAGCTCCAAAAGAATCGCCAAATTCGGGTTGAAAAAACGCGAAGAAGAACTCGTGAGCGAAAAATAAAGCGAAGAAAGCGTCTCCGAGGAAACACCAGCCATTTTTGAGGCAAAAAAAAGCTGCGGGTCACACTTCGAGTGCCCCTGGAAAAAAAGGCCCTTCGAAGAAACAAATCCCGCCTCGATCGCGTCAAAAGAGGAGGAGAAAACATTTGTGGTCGAGCGCAAAAAATTTATTGAACCCGAAAGCGCACTCTCATTCACAAGGCACTTCCAGTGAAGCGCAACCCGCGAAATTATTTCCGCCTCGCCCGCGGCAAAGAGCGAGAGCGCATCCGCCAGCAAAACTGTTTCAACCCCTCCGCGCGAAAACGGCCCAACCGGAAAAAAATCGTAGCAATACTCCCTCTTCCTCTCCTCACGCAAACGCTTTTTTGGATTTGAAAAGTGAAAAATTCCCGCCCACGTGGGCGAAAGGGAATTGAAATAAAAGCCCTCGCGCAAAAACCGAACCGACACAAGCGAAGAAGGAAGAACATTCTTGGCGTCAAGCGAATCTGGGGCACAGCAATCGCTTGACGCCAAGAATGTTCTTCCTTCTTCGCTTGTGTCGGTTCGGTTTT
>JANLHD010000049.1 GCA_024653865.1 archaeon
CAAGTTGGTTATTGCGTGCCTTGATTGCTCGCAAGCCGCGAGGAAGAAAATCGAGGCGGCGAAGGGAAAAGTAATGACGCTTGATGAACTTTCGGAATCAAAGGCAAAGGAAGCCGAAGTGGTGATTGCAAAATGACGGTAATTGAAGGGACAAACATGGTTTGCGGAAGGCTCGCGTCCCCGATAGCAAAGAGGCTGTTGAATGGGGAGAGAATCGAGATTGTGAACGCAGAAAAAATAGTGTTCACCGGCACAAGGGAAGGAATTTTTGAAAAAATTGTTAGGAGAAGGGAGGGAAGCGTAAAAGGCAACCCGCATCAGGGCCCGAAGTACCCAAGGGTGCCGGACCTTCTTGTGAAAAGAGTTGTAAGGGGAATGCTTCCCTGGAAAATGAGCTCTGGAAAGGCAGCCTACAAGAACCTGCGCGTGCACATAGGCGTGCCGGTGGAGTTAAAGGACGCGAAAATTGAAAGAATTGAGGGCGCGGCGAACAAGCTCGAAAAGGGTTTCCTTACGGTTGGAGAGATAAGCAGGTCTTTGGGGGCAAAGTGGTAATCATGGCGGGAAAAAAGGAAAAGTCGGGCATGACTGCAAAGGCAAAGAAGAAGAACGCAATTGCCAGCGCGGCGATAAAGAAAGGCACGGGAAAAATCAGGGTCAACAAGAGGGATGTTTTAACCCTTCAGCCCGCCTACATAACGGAATTCATTTTAGAGCCCCTCGAGCTTGCGGGAAGCACGGCCCAGGAAGTTGACATAGATATCACCACGAAAGGCGGGGGATTTATGGGGCAGGCGGTTGCGGCAAGGGCGGCAATCGCAAAATCGATTTTGGATTATCGGCACGGGGACGAGAAGCTCAAGAAAAGAATGATTGCTTACGACAGGATGCTTTTGGTCGACGACCCAAGGCGCGTCGAGCCCAAGAAACAGCTCGGCCCCAAGGCAAGAGCAAAGAAGCAGAAGAGCAAGAGGTGAATGGAACATGATGGTACCAGTAAGGTGTTTTAGCTGCGGAAAAGTCATTGGGAATGACTACGAAAAATTCAAGGAAAGAACACAGAAAGGGGAGAGCGCCGAAAAGGTGCTAGATGACCTCGGAGTGAAAAGGTACTGCTGCAGGAGAATGGTTTTTTCGCACGTGGACTTCATGGACACGCTGCTCAACTACAAGACGTGAATAACATGGCTGAAAAAAAAGAGGAGACAAAAAAAGCGGTTGCCGCGGAAAAAAAGCACAAAGAAGAAAAGGCCGCCGTGAAAGACAAGGCAGAAGCCAAGGAAAAAACAGGCGAAAAAAAACACGCCAAGAGCGCGGAGAAAAAAGAGTATAAGGAAGATGCGGCCGAAGAGGCAGCCAAAGAGGCTCCAAAAAAAATCGAGCAAAAAGAGGAGCCAAAGCAGAAAAAGGAACTTAGGCAAAGCGATTCGGACGATGATATTGGCGAAAAGCAAACAGCACTCGTGGAAACCGAACGCTACCTGAACGCGGGCGCACACATCGGCACAAAGTTCAAGTCCGGAGACATGAAAAAATATATTTACAAGATGAGAAAGGACGGCCTTCACGTGCTCGACGTGCAAATACTTGACGAGCGCCTAAAGTTTGCGGCGGCATTTCTCGCAAAATACGAGCCAAGAAGGATAATGGTTGTTTCGAGAAAGGTTTACGGGCAAACACCCTCCGAAGGATTTGCGCAAACACTCGGGGCAAAAGCGATCACCGGAAGGTTCGTTCCAGGAACATTCACAAACCCCGAAAGCACGAGGTTCGTCGAGCCATCAGTGGTCCTGATAACAGACCCCGAGAGCGACGGGCAGGCAATACTTGAGGCAACCAAA
>JANLHD010000055.1 GCA_024653865.1 archaeon
TAGGAAATTCGGGAACATACGCTCGATTGTAAACGCCACCGTGAAGGAACTTCAAGAGGTTGAGAAGATGGGCCCAAAAAAGGCGGCGAAGATTCTCGAAGTGCTCAACGCATACTATGACGAAAAGAAATGAGGGTTAAAAAATGTCTTGGAAGATTTTTGTTTCCCTTGAGTTTGAGAAAGCGTTTGAAAAACTGGATTTTTCTCTCCAAAAACAAATTGATCGCGAAATAAGCCAGTTGGAGGAAAACCCATATGTAGGGAAGCCTTTGGGTTATAAGTTTTTAAGGGAAAAAAAGGTTCACAATTATCGCGTTTATTTTCTTATTTATGATGAATTGGTCGTTGTTTTTGTGATTGCCCTCAGTGACAAAAAAGGGCAACAGAAGGCGATTTCTGCAATAAAAAAATTGATTCCTTTTTATCGTGTAGAAATCAGAAAAAAATTAGGCTTTGAACTTTGATTTCCAGGGCTTGATTCTGCCTTCCCTTATGTCTTCCAAACCCCTGACTAATTGCACAAGAAGGCCCTCATTAGCCTGCGCCTTCATTTTCAAAATTTCATACTCCTCTTTCGGGATATTAACCGTTTCCTGCATAATTAATATTCCTCACTTTATATACTTAAAACTATCCGCTATCTCGCAAGGCTCACAAAAGCGGTGCGCTCAATTGCAAGTTCCTCGAGGGCGTTAGGCAAATCCGCGAGCGCGGCAAGTTCTTTTTCCGAAATTTGGAAGTGCTTTGCGATTTGCTTCGGGTCGCCGCGCAACTCGCCCTCCTTGATTTCAAAAGAAATTTCCCGCGCAATTTGTTCCAATTCCTTTTTGCCCCCCAAAACCACGAGCACGAGTTCCTCCTTTCCGAATTCCGCCGCCTTTAGAGCCTTGTCCAATTGCTTTTCCGCCACGAGGCGAACGATGAATTCGAGCTCGGGGCTTTTCGTGAACTCTGAGCCTTTTTCAATTGCATCCATTGCCTGCTCGAGCGCGGCAAAAAGATGGTTTGGCCCCGCCACCAAGCGATGCGGAACTAGTTGGGCAAAGGAACCTTTTTCCTTCCCCGCAAGCGCAAGCTTTTTAATAGTCACGCCATATGAATCAGTAGATATTCTGCCCGCAGAGGCAGTATACGTGTTTTTCCCCAATTTTTTGGAAAGCATGAAAGAATTTGTTTTGAATTCAAATTAAAAGTGAATCGCAAATGACACAATGGCACATGAAAAGCAGGAAAAAAGTTTCCGGCGGGAACCGCGCGAGCAGGAACTGGGCGGACAAAAAGAAAGCCTGGCTCGGAGGGGACTTTGCCAGCACAACAATTTCGATTACTGAAGAGCCCAAAAGGGATGTCAAGGCAACCACGGGCGGAAACGTCAAAGTCAAGCTCAAAGCCGAGCGCTTTGTGATGGCTTCGGACACCAAAAAACCTAAGGAAAAGCCCAAAAGAATGGAAATTATTAGTGTCGAAGAGAACAATGCGGACAGGCAGTTCGCAAGAAGGAACATTATTACCCGCGGTGCAGTCCTGAAAGTAAAGGATGGCTCGAAAGAGGGCTTTGTAAAGGTCACTTCAAGGCCAGGGCAAGCAGGAAACCTTTTAGGAATCCATCTGGAAAATTTCGAATCAGAGAAAGCAAAAAAGCCCAAAGCCGAAAATAAAGAAGATAAGAAGGAAAAGACGGTAAAGAAGGCAAAGGCTCATTCCAAATCCAAAAAGAAGGCAGAAAAGGAAGAATAATTCCTTTTCAAGCCCAAATCCTATTTTTTCAAAAAACCGAAAAGTTTATAAATGATGGGCTCAGCATTTATATAAGTTCTCATGTTAACGATTTCTCTCAGTTTTTGAGGCGAATCTGAAACGTTCCCGTGGGGGGAACAATACAAATCATGGAGTGATTGGATGACAGATGTCAAATGCCCTGAATGTGGTAGCATAAAGGTCTCTAGGGACGAAGAAAAGGGGGAAATAATCTGCAATAGCTGCGGGTTAATAATTTCCGAAGACGAAGTTGATTTCGGCAAGGAGTGGAGAAGCTTTGACTCCGACCAGGCCGAAGAGAGGGCAAGGACAGGCAGCCCAATGAAGTA
>JANLHD010000057.1 GCA_024653865.1 archaeon
CCGCACTCGAGATTCCGCACACACTCACCGAATCATGCCTTGAGCGCACCGGCGAGGTCGCAATAGAAATTTCTTCTGACGGCACGGTCAACATCCTAAACGACGAACTTTTGGAATGCATAAGGTCGGGAGTTTTGGGGCAAACCGGCCTGCCCATGGAAACAGGCGTGCGCTCGCTCAACTCCGTGTTCGGGGAATTCGAGACCCTTGTCACAACAACCCACCCGAACGTGCAAATAATGGGCGGAAAAATAATTGCCGAAGGCGTCCCGCGAAAAATAGCCGAAGGCCCGAATGAAAAAATCACCATACTCGCAAACAACGACGTCAACATCTCAAGCTCGAACGACGGCGACACTAGCCTTGGGCAGATACAGAGCATACACTTCTCAAACGGAGTCTTGATCCTAAAGCCAAACGGATGCTACCTCGCATGGCTAAAGCACCACGAGGACGGCAAGATACCAAAGGACTACGTGCAGGGAATCAAGACGGACCTTGACCGCGAATTGAACGAACAGACCCAGTGCGAGGAGCCAGCAATCGACCTGGAAGTGCTTGCAAACCAAAACTCGGCACTGCAGGTGCAAAAAGTAGGGCAATTCAATGACTCCTTGGACCACATGGGCCCGTTCTCCGTATTCGAGACCCCAACCCAGCGCTTCATAATCTCAAGCGAACCAAACGATGCGGGCGCGTGCGAGGACCACTTGCGCGTCATCGACAAGGAAACCGGCGAAGTCGTGGACTACACTGGTGACATCACGCAGACCCCGGACGGATTCAAGATTACCACAAAGGACGGCGAGGAGCACGACGTCAAGTTCTCGACAAAGGATGGCGCCCCGTTCGTCCAGCTCGACGGACAAAAGCCCGAAGTGCTGACAGCGGCGCAGGGAAAGAACGGCTCGTTCTATTATGACCCGGACAAGGGAATATGGTTTGCCGAGAATGCGCAACTCCTTCCTTTAATTGAGGCCTTCCGTGACGGAATAGCTGCCAAGGTTGGCCCCGGAGGAGAAGCCACCGCAACCGCCTCGGGCAACGTGCTCAATGCGAACTTCGGGGACGACGAGGGCTCCGGGTTTTTGAACCTTCCCTCGCTCCCGGAAAACAGGTTCTTATTGCTCTTGATGCTGCTTGTGATAGTAGCAAGCTTTGTCGCAATACGCGCGCGAAAAAAACCCGCAAAAAAGAAATAAGATTTGTAAAATCTATTATTTGTAAAAATTCAAAACAGAAATAATTGGCAAAAACTTATTTGTCATCCCCTTTGAGGGCCTTCTCTCCCGATTCCCCTTTTAAAATACGTCGGCCTTTCAAGTTCCGCCGACCGATTTTCACTGCTCGCCAAATACCTCTGCTTCGCGCGCCATTCCTCTTCCATATAATGAATGATTTCCGCGTTTTCCGGCTCGCGCAAATAGCTTGCAATCTCCCACGCCTGCTCCGAGAATTTTTTTTCCTTTTCCAAATCCCTCTTTCCGGTAGTTAGCGCCTTGTTCGCGTAACTATTAATGTCCGCCAACAGCAGGGTCCTGTGGTAAATTAAATTAGAAACCGTTTCAATTTCTTGTTGTGTAATTAGGCTTTCACCCGGATACTTGCCTTTTTTTTTCAATGTGTCCAATTGGTCCGCAGGCCCAAGCTTTGTAGTCGGATCCCTTAGAAGTTCCCTTTCCCTCTCGATTCTTGTTATTGAACTCGCGAGCGCCTTCACCTGCTGTTCCGGAGTCAATTGCCTTTGTTGCTCCGGCTTTAACCTTCTGAACTCCTCATCGGTTAGGGTTGGATTTCTAAGCCCATCCATGGCAACCCTCAAAATGTCCCCATTCATCAAGCCTTTTTTCCTGGCCTCTTCCATGCGGTAAATGTCCTTGTACATTCGCCCCACTTTGCGAAACCTATTTGCCGCGTTGAACCAGTGAAGCGGATTATACCACTGCTGTGTAATGAAATCCAAAAAATAGGGCCCGTGCACCCACTGGTGCTCGCCCCAATGCTTAACCTCGTGCCTAAGCCTTGCCATTGCCCGCTTGTTTTTTGGCAGGACAAACTTTTGCCTTCTAAACGGCCACATGAAAGAAATTAGCCTTCATCGCATATAAAATTCTATTGGAAAAATAAGGGCTATTTTGGGGGTTTTTCACCCGTACGTGTACTCTATGTCCTCTACACAGCTCTGTGCCTCTGCTCCAG
>JANLHD010000058.1 GCA_024653865.1 archaeon
CCGCACACAAAAACCGACGCAAAAAAAATCGATGCGGATTTTCTCGCGTTCTCCTCGCACAAAATGCTCGGCCCCACCGGAGTGGGAGTGCTTTACGGAAAAAAGGAACTCCTGGAAAAAATGCCGCCTTTTTTGACCGGGGGCGACATGATTTTGAAAGTAACAAAGCAGAAAAGCGAGTGGAACAAACTTCCGTGGAAATTCGAGGCAGGAACCCCAAACATAGAGGGCGCAATCGGCTTTGCTGCTGCGCTTGATTACCTCAAAAAAATCGGGATGGATACGATCCACGAACATGAGCAAATGCTCCTCAAAATCGCACTCAAAGGTCTCGCAAAAATTGAAGGTGTGGAACTCTACGGGCCTGCGGCTGCAAAAAGGACGGGAATCTCCTCATTCAACCTAAAAGGAGTCCACCCCCACGATGTTGCGCAAATACTCGACAATAACGCAATAGCAATACGCTCAGGCAACCACTGCGCACAACCCCTGCTGACGGAAATGAAAGTTGAGGGGGTTGCGAGGGCGTCCTTTTACATTTACAACACGCCAGAAGAAATCAATCGGCTCTGCAAAGGCGTCGAAGAGGCGAAAAAGGTTTTTGGTGCATAAAAATGGCAAATGAAATTTACGCCGAGATAATACTTGACCTCTACAAAAACCCCGCAAACAGGGGAATAATTGAAGACCCTGACGTTCTCGCCGAGGGCGGAAACCCAAGCTGCGGTGACCACGCAATATTCATGCTCAAAATAAACAACGGCGTCATTGAGGACGCAAAGTTTTCCGGCAACGGCTGCGCCATAAGCGTTGCGTCGGACTCCATACTCACCGAATTAATCAAGGGCAAAAAAGTTTCGGACGCAAAAAAAATTTCTCCTCAGGACCTGTTCAGCGAAATGGGCAACATTATACAGACACGCATAAAGTGCGCAACCCTCGGCCTAATTGTCCTAAAAAAAGGGCTCGAAGCCTACGAAAAAAGCGCAAAGAAAAAGGCAATCATTAGAAACATAACTATTTGAAGCCCGCAATCAGTTCGCGTATTGCCGCTTCCTTGTCCTTTGCCGCCACGATTCCCGATGCCACAAAAACCCCCGAGCACCCCAGTTCCATTGCCGCTGCGACATCCACCGAAGTCTTTACCCCTGCGCCTGTAATGACCTTGATTTTTGGGTTCACGCCCCTTATCGCGTCGACTGATTTGGAAATGACCTGAGGCTTTGCCGTGCTCACGCTCACATTCCCACCAATTAATTCGGGAGGCTCAACCGCAATGAAGTCCGGCGAAAACGCCGCGAGCTCTTTGGCGCGCTTCGGGGTTTCCGCACAAAGCATGACCTTAAGCCCGGCCTCTTTGGCGCGCATTGTGGCAAGTTTTACGAATTCATTGTCCCTTTTATTTTCCGCGTGGTTTAGCACGGTTCCTATAGCGCCGGCCTGCTTGATTGCCTGCGCGAGCACGGCCCCTGTATTTGAACCGAAGGAAATCGGGTCCATGTGCTGGGCAAACACGTCAAGTGGAACTGCCGAGGCCACGAGCCTCAAATCAACTGCCTGGACAACCGGGATTATTTGGGCATCGGCGGAAAATGTGGCAAGCAGCTTTGCGAGCGATTGCGCGTTCTTCCCCGTGCCGGATTCATACGTCTTGAAATTCACGAATAAGTACCCCACGCCTACCACCAATCCCTTTGCTTGAAGTAAACCAAAAAGGCAACCGACACAACCGCCAGCATGGCAAGAATAAAGTAATAGGTG
>JANLHD010000061.1 GCA_024653865.1 archaeon
ACAATTGTATACTGGTTAATTTTTGCAGAAATAGTTTTGTTCTTGACGAGCATGACCAACATTATACTTGTATCCCTTGCGGGCGAAATTTTGGTTGTTTATTATCTTATATCACAACTGTTCAAACATAAGGAGTTCAAAAGAGATGATTATTTTTCATACCCTCTAATGTTTTTGATATTCAATTTCGCCATATTTTTCGCAGCGAACAGCGTACTAAACCCAAATTACTTTATTGACGCAAACGCCCTTATTGGCGGCCTCATAATTACAATAATAATGTCCGTTGTTGTTACTTACATTTCAATAGAAATATTGGTAGGAAGGGGCTAATTTGAGAGAAGACGTGGCAGACTTACTTAAGAAAGGGCTTATTTTTTGGTTAGTTTTGTTCGCCCTCATAATAGTTTTCGATTTTTTTTTTGTTAAAATCAATTGACTTTAATATTTTCGCGCATGAAAACTCCGGCACTTTTGGATTGGCCTTAAAATTGATTTTATATAATATAATGGTTCCATTCGGATGGTTCACACTGCTCGCCATATTAAAAAAATACGGGAAAGAAAACAAGGAGGACAATACAACAATTATTGCCCTGACAATTGCGGGTTTTGTTGCTGATTACATTGCCATGATTTTAGGATATTTCTTTTTCGCATCAATACTAATGCCTGCGGCGCTAGTTTTTCTCAGCAAAACCGGCGGCGAAAATGACCAGATATACGAATTTGCAAAAAAATACGATTTCGAACCATTGGGGCTGCGCTGGGGGTATAAAGGCAAAATACTCTCACAAAATTTCCAGATTATTAGCACATCAGAAATCAGCCCGATGTTAGACACACAAGAGTTGCCTCTCGTCCTGATGACCGCCGGCGAGTATCCCCCCAAAATGTATCATTACTCCATTGCATTCAAGGGGAGAAAAGTATTGCCGCAAAACATCACGATTTTGGTCCAAAAAAAACTCAATCAGATTAGGTCCAATGATAAAGAGTTTGTCAAAGAAAACTTAAGCAATATTGAAGGAATAAACAGGGATTTTTTGTTAAAAACGGCAAACGGAAATTTGGAACTCATTATAAGGGTTCACCTACGCGACCAAATATTACAGCTAAGCCTCACGGAAATGGAATCTGCAATTGAACTAATCAAATCAGCATTAAAAAAATATTCAACTCAGAATATGAGCGTAACTTGACCAAAACTCCAAAAAAATTGCATCTCGAAACTTTGTGCTCGCAAAAGGGGAACTATTGGGTTTCTATTCAAGGCAATAAAAAATGAATCACTAATTTCACTCAAATTTTTTACATTGTTTTTTTTTCAAAAATCGCAAAAAACAGGCTAAAAGACCGTTATTAATGGCTAAATTGAGTTGACCTTGCTGGTTTGAAGATTGATATTAACGAAGTATTGGCTATAGAGACCTCAAACGGTTTGCACCACGCAGAACCAATAGTAAGCGGCATAAATCCGCGGCGCGCCCTGACATTGATGGCTTTTATTTGCGCAATACAATAAAGGAAAGTGATGCCTTCGCGGATAAGATACAACCATGTTGAATGGCTCAAATAATTAGCACACATGCGCCCATTTAATTTTAACACGGGCAAAGCGCAATATTTCTGGAAGCGTTTTTAAAGTCTTACCAAAGAAACATCAATAAGCAAAAAAAGCAAATTGATTTTTTGCAACAAACTTGGTGAACTTGGTGAGAAAAGAAACGCAACCCGGCACAACCGGAATAAAAACCGAATTAAACGCAAAGCCAAGAGAATACACGCGGCACGAAAAACTCGAACTCAAAAAATTTTCATTCGCATACGTGCTTCTCGGAATATTTCCATTAGCCCTGCTCCTGACAATTGCCATGGTGCTCGCAATAAAACTGGACGCGCTCACAATACAGCAGGCGCTGCTGGCTATGCTCGCATTTGTTTCGCTTATCTATATCGCCTTGCCGAAGATGGCAAGAAAAGTCCAGGAAGGCATAATGGCATCGGCGGAACTGGCGAAACTAAAAAAAGCAGGTGTGTGAATTGGAAGACGAAGGATTTTCAAAACAACTCGGCGAAATAAGGGCGGCCGAAACCGAAAAGGAAAAAATAATTTCCGAAGCCAAAAAAGAGGCCGAAAAAATCGCCTCCGCAGCCTTGGCGGAAGCAAAAAAAATGCTCTCAAACGCACGGGACAGCTCAAAAAAAATCGAAGACGAAATACTTGAAAAAGCGAGGAAGGAAACCGATGCCGAAGAGGCGAAGATAATCTCGAAAGCCAAAAAAGAGGCCGAAAAAATCGCGGAAAAAAAAATTCCTGGCGCGGCAATGAAAAAAATGCTGGAGAAGCTCACCGAGTGATGAAAAATGCTGTGGCCCGCCAAAATGTGCAAAGTCAGGGTGATAGGCCTCAAAAGCGCGATTAAGCAGACAATAGATTCGCTTGAAAAATACGGCGGCCTGGAAATAAAGCAAATTAGCTCCAACGAAATCAAAAACCACAGCGCGGCAGGGGAAAACTTGGAGATTCTGGAAAAAAACCTTGTACTCGAGGCAATGCTAAATTCGCTCGAAAGCCAGCCCGTGAAAGGGAAATTCGCCTACGAAGAAACGAAAAAGGCGCTCAATTCACCCGAAACCAAAAAAACGGAAAAAAGGCTCGGCGAAATAAGGGCGGAAATGGAAAAAATATCCGCTGAAAAAGACGACCTGAAGGAAAAAAACGCAAGGATAAAAATGTTCACAAAATTCGGATTCGACTTCGGAAAAACACAATACGAGTCCATCGAAATTGTCGCGGGAAAAATACAAAAAACAAAAATGGAGGGCCTCCAAAGCGCCATGCAAAAAATGCGCGTCGAATACACCCAAAAACCGCTCAACCAAACAGAAGCAATAATGCTAATTGCAATGGAAAAAAACGGCAACGCATTGGAAGAGATGCAAAAAGCTGGATTTGAAAAACTGAGCATCCCAAAAATGGATTCAAAGCCGGAAATTGAACTTGCAAGAATAGAAGCTCAGGAAAAAGGGCTTGAGAACAGGGAAAATGCATTGAAAAAAGAGCTCCAAAAAATTTCCCGCGAAAACTACGGAAAACTTTGCGCAATGAAGGAATATGCGCAAATAGAAACGGAAAAATCCAGGGAAACGGAAAAATTCGCGGCAAGCGCCCACACATTCATAATGGAAGCGTACCTCCCGGAGAAAAAATACCCCGAATTCGAAAAATTCCTCAAGGCAGAATTCGGCGAAAAGGTGCACATAGAAAAATTCTCCGCGCAGCACCTGGAAAAAACCCACGAAGAGGCGCCAACCCTGCTCGAACAGCCAAAACAATTCGCGCACTTCGAATTCATGACAAAATTCATCTCAATACCAAAGCACAACGAACTCGACCCAACGCTCATATTCATGCTCTTCTTCCCGGTTTTCTACGGAATGATAGTGGGCGACGCGGTCTACGGAATAATATCATTTTTGCTCGCAAAAGTAATCAGGGACAAATTTCCGGACGGAATACTAAACCCAATAGGAACGCTTTGGATGTGGTGCGCGGTGCCCACAATAATTTTTGGCATAATATTCGACGAATACGCGGGGTTTTCCCACGAAAAAATATTCGAAATGCTCGGATTCCATGAACTGGTCCTATACCACGGCCTTGAAAGAATGCACAACATAGAGCTTCTAATGGCGCTCACAATCCTGCTCGGAATAGTCACCGTGGCAATGGGCTTTCTCTTCGGGTTCATAAACGCCGCAAGGCACGGGGATAAAAAGCACATGTACGCAAAACTCGGGTGGTTCGGAATAACGGCATTTGGAACCGTATTCGTAAGCATACTGATGTTCAACGCGCTCCCGCAGGAGTTCTTCCTACCAAGCGGGGCGCTTCTATTCGCATCGCTCGCAATCGTTTTGATATTCGAAGGAATAATGAGCGCAATAGAAATACCAAGCGTGGTCGGAAACATACTCTCATTCGCAAGGATACTCGCGGTCGGCCTTGTGGGAGTGGTTATCGCCGCGATACTAAACGACCTTGCGTTCCCAAGCCTGGACAAGGGAATCCTTCTAATAGTGTTCCTGCCGCTATTCATAGCAGGGCACGTATTCAACGCTTTCCTCGCAATGTTCGAGGCCCTCATTCAGGGGGCAAGGCTCAACTACGTGGAATTCTACTCAAAGTTCTACCAGGGCGGCGGAAAAGAGTTCACGCCGTTTAGGTTTAACAGGAAATACACAAAGGAGTAAAAAGGGGGGTGAAAAAAATGGTATTGCTAGAAGGTGCAGGAGGGACATATGCAATCGCAGCGGCAATCGCAATATTCGGCGGTGCACTGGGAACCGCATGGGCACAATCCTCAATTGGGGCAGCAGCAATGGGCTCGATAGCCGAAAAGCCGGACCTATCAACCAAGCTCATAATATGGCTCGCAATCCCGGAAACAATCGTTATTTTCGGATTCGTTGTCGCGCTATTGCTCGCACTAAAGATAGCTTAAGGGGGGCATAAACGCTCCGCCTTAAATTTTTTTTAAAAAAAGGAGAGTAGAATAAAAATGAGCCTTGAAGATCTCAGAAAAAAATTGATACAGGAAGGAAAAACGCAGGCAAACAAAATAACCTCTGCGGCACAAAAAGAGGCCGAAACCACGGTAGCATCCGCACAGGAAGAGGCAAAAAAAATAATTGCGCAATCAAAGGAGAAGGCAAAAAAAATCGCGGAATCGGAGAGAAGCGAAAGAATCGGCGCAAGCCAGCTGCGGGCAAAAAAAATAGTGAGCGAAGCAAAAAATCGGCTCGTGGAAGAAAACCTTGAAAAGGCCTGGGAAGAATTAAAAAAAATGCCAAAAAGCCCAGGGTACGAAAAATTCCTCAAGCAGCTCATAATTGAGGCCGAAAAGGAATTATCCACAAGCGCAAAAACAATGGTGCAGGTGAACAAAGAGGACCTAAAAATCGCCAAAAAACACTCGAAAAATGTGTCCGCAACACCTGCGCAAATGCATGGCGGGGCAATAATTTCAACAAAGGACGGCAAAATAACAATAGACAATTCGCTCGAAGCAATCTTTGAGCACAAAAAAGAGGGCCTGAGGGGAATCGCCTTCAAAGCCCTTTTCACGGAGAATGGAACAAAATGATAAAAATGCTTGAATACTCGCTCGCGGCAAGGGCACTCACGTTCGGATACTCGAACGCGAGGGTCAAGGCAATGAAACAATCGCTCATCGGCCAAAAAGAGGTCGCGGCAATGATAGAGGCGAAAAACATAGCTGAAATATTCGCAATCCTGGAAAGAACAGCCTACAGGCCGGACCTTGTTTCAGGGGCGCTCGCGGAAGGGACGATTGCGGACCAAATAGAGCTCGCATGCACAACAAATTTCTCGAGGACGCTTGCGACAATACTCAAAATCTCCCCGAAAAAGGCCCGCGAAGAAATAAAGGAAATGTTCGAAAAATACGAAATAAACAATATCAAACTGATAATCACAAGCAAGCACATGAACGAGCCCAAAGAAAAAATAGCCCAGCTTATAATGGACACGGGCATTTTGAAAAAAGCCACGCACAACCGCATGCTCGACGCAAAAACAGTGAAAGAATGCGTATCGGAACTTGGCGGAACAAAATACGGCTCGCTTCTCCAGTCAAAACTCGCCGATTACACGAGGGAAAAGCAAATCACGCCTCTCATTGTGGCGCTTGACAATTATTATTACAGCGCGATACCTTCAATTGCCAAAAACCCATACGGCGACACGCGCATAATCAGCTCAATGCTCAAAAGCGAGGCCGATGCGAAAAACATATCCACAATACTCAGGGCAAAAAACGACAACATCGAGCCCAAAAAAATAATGGCAATGACCTCGGGCCTCGGAAACCTGAGGAAGGAGGAAATCTTTGAGGCCGCGCGGCAAAAGAGCACGGAGGATGCGGCAAAAATATTCGAAAAAAAATTCAGGCTCACAAACCAGATTGAGGCATTCAAAAAAACAGGGAGCCTCATCCCAATAGAACTCGCACTTGAAAAAGCCGTGGCGGCAAAGGGCCT
>JANLHD010000064.1 GCA_024653865.1 archaeon
TGGCCATTTAGCCTGAGGAGTTAAGTGTAGATGTGCATTTGGTCGCGATAGTACTCGTGCGTGTCCTCTTTTACCGGATAGCCGCGTGTCTTGTAATCAAGAACAATCAATTTGTCGCCCTTAATCAAAAGATTGTCAATTGCCCCCGAGTATGCATTCCCTTGTGCGTCCTTCCACCGAATCCCCACAAAGTTGTTTCTCCACTCTTCGAGCAGCTTTTTATCTGGAAAAAGCATTACTTCGCCCTCCAGTTCTTTTAGCTCAGGTGGCAGTTTACCCCTATCCCTAAATGCATCAAAGTGCTCCTTTAGAATCCTGTCCATTCCGCTTGGAAGCGAGGGGAATATGGTGCTTGGCCTCTTAATCCCTTGGTTAAAATGCATCCAAAAGCACTTGGGGCATTCCTTGAGCAGGGAAAGCGAACTCGGGGAGAATCTGTAGCCCATTGTAGATTCAATATAGTTTAAGTAATTATAAAGGATTCTTGGATCTGTTTGCCGGTGCGAAGGTTGTTTCACTGCCCGCCGACTGCAATGCCAAGGTTCCAATGGAGCAATTATAGGCCTTTTCATGGCAAAAGAACCAATTAAATGCTTTTTTAGGTTTCTTGGAGGGCGTTGCTGTTTATTTGCATATCCCTTAGGTTTAACAGTTACGTTCTGTTAATCGGCTAGTGTTACTAGGGGGAAGTGATGGCAGGCACCTTAACCTATCCGGAAAAGGGTTCCTTTGGTTTAAACCAATGCAATGTAAGAAAAGCCTATTTTTTGCTCAATTTTATGCAAATAATCCATTTTAAACGTTTTAAGTCAATTCTTTTCAATTTAAAGTCGTTTAAGTCAAGAAAAGGTCATTTTAACCTTCACGAACTTCAAACAAACCGTTTTAAGCTCCCCGATGGTACCGAAAAGCTTTTTAAATATGGCGCGCATATTATAGATTTACAAAAAATCCCTAAAGGGGTGAGATAAAAAATGGTAAAGAAAGATGACACAATAGTATTGGATGGAACCCACCTGATGCTGGACACCTTTGGGTGTGATCAGGAAGCGCTCGCGGACGAGGAAAAAATAAGGACATTCCTAAGCGAGCTTCCGGATGCATTGGGCATGAAAAAGCTAATAGAGCCGCTCATTGTTTCTTACCCCGGTGGAGATACCTGGGATAGGGGCGGAATAACGGGCATAATGCTCATTGCGGAATCGCACATAAGCATCCACACTTTCCCGCATGACGGTTTTTTTACGGCGGACGTTTATTCATGCAAGCCTTTCAACATAAACAAGGCGCTTGATTTGTTCAGGGCGTACTTCCAGGGAAGGGACGAGAAGATAAAGATCGCAAAGCGCGAACTCGAATTCGTGCGCACAAAGAACCTTGCGGTCCTTCTGAACACCTCAAAGGCCAAAATCAGGGCAAAGGCATGATTTATTTTAACTTCGCTTATTTTTAACTAAGCAATTAACGCATTGGCTAATTGAGGTGTTCGTGGATGGTAAAGTACTCGAAAAAGGCGCTTTTGAAGGACAAGGTTAAGCAAATAGACATAAAATCTTTTGATTCAACCAAACTAATCAACGCGATGAGGGACATGTCATTCACCGCGCGCGACACCGCAAGGGCCGCCGACATTCTCGAAATGATGGTTAGGGACAAGGGCTCAACAAATATGCTAACGCTCGCGGGCTCCACAAGTGCGGGGGGCTGCATGCAGGTTTACGTCGACATGGTGAAGTGCAAAATGATTGATGCAATTGTTTCCACGGGCGCCGCAATAGTGGACATGGATTTTTTCGAGGCAATTGGGTATCGCCACTTCAAGGGCTCGCAGTTCGTGGATGATTCGAAGCTGCGCGACCTCTACATTGACAGGATTTACGACACGTACATTGACGAGCAGCAGCTCCAGAAATGCGACATGACTGTAAAGATTATTGCGGATTCTCTCGAGCCAAGGCCGTATTCCTCGCGCGAGTTCATTGCCGAAATGGGGAAATACCTCGTGAAGCACTCGAAGAAAAAAGACAGCCTAATCCAGGTCGCATACGAGGAAGGCGTGCCGATTTTTTGCCCAGCTTTCTCGGATTCGAGCGCGGGCTTTGGGCTAGTAAAGCACCAGGCCGAGCGCATGAAGCAGGGAAAGCCCTATGTCACAATTGATTCGGTTGCGGATTTCCGCGAACTCACGCAGATAAAGATGCAATCTCCCACCAGCGGTTTGTTCATGATTGGCGGCGGGGTTCCCAAGAACTTTGCGCAGGACACTGTTGTTTGCGCCGAGATTTTGGGAAAAGAGGTGCCCATGCACAAGTACGCGGTGCAAATCACGGTTGCGGACGTGCGCGACGGCGCGTGTTCGAGTTCAACGCTAAAAGAGGCGAGTTCGTGGGGCAAGGTCGACACCACTTATGAGCAGATGGTTTACGCGGAGGCGACCTCGGTTGTGCCATCGATTGTGAGCTATGTTTACCACAAGGGCTCGTGGAAAAGCCGCAAAAAGCGCAACTGGGCAAAAATATTCAAATAATTGGCTGGCGGTTCTATGGTTTCACACCCAAAAAATTTCGGCGGCTTGCCAAAAATGTTTTCCCGCTACAAGGAATCTAAAATAGCAATTATTCCCGTGCCATACGATGGCACGAGCACGTGGGGGAAGGGCGCGGACAAGGGCCCTTGGGCATTGTTCGAGGCAAGTGCGAACATGGAGCTCTACGATATCGAAACCGATTCCGAGGTTTACCAGAAAGGCATTTTTACGGACAAGCCGGTTTCGGAAAAAAAATCCCCGGAAAAAATGGTTGCCGCGGTTGAGAAGCGCGTTGCGGGGCACCTAAAGGAAGGCAAGTTCACGGTTGTAATAGGCGGAGAGCACTCGGTGAGCCCGGGCGCTGTTGCCGCACACGCAAAGGCGTTCAAGAATCTCTCGGTGCTCCAGATTGATGCGCACTCGGATTTAAGGCCCCAGTATGAGGGCACAAAGAACAACCACGCGTGCGCAATGTCAAGGATAAAGGAAATGTGCCCGATTGTGCAGGTTGGCATTCGCAGCATGTGCGTCGAGGAAAAAGCTCACATGGATACTTCGCGGGTTTTCTTTGCGCACCAAATCCATGCAAGCAAAACCTGGCAGGAAGATGCAATTGCAAAACTCACGGACAACGTATACATAACTTTTGATTTGGATGCGTTCGATTCCGCGCTCATGCCCTCCACCGGAACCCCGGAGCCCGGTGGCCTTGATTGGAACCAGGTATCGACTTTTCTCGCAAAGGTTTTCGCGCAGAAGAATGTGGTCGGATTTGATGTTGTCGAGCTCGCGCCGAGCAAGTCCAATAAGGCGCCTGATTTTGTGGCCGCAAAGCTCGTGTACATGATGCTTTCGCGCAAGTTCGCAAAATAATTGGTTCGATTTTGTTTCTAATTCCTAGGTTTCTAATTTCCGGTTTCTAATTCCAAATTTTTTTAGGGCGGGTTTTTTCAGATTTTGCGCAGGCCATCGCACATGGGGAATGCCATGCAGCCCCAGAATACGCCGTACTTGCTCTTGCGCACTTTCATTTCGAGCCCACATTCTGGGCACTTGGGGCTCTTTAATTTCGAACGCGAGTGCTTTGAGCACACGGGCATTTCTTCTTCGTTCATCTTTGTGGCGGTTGCGCCGCATTCAACACATTTCATTTCAATCACAATTTTGGAAGGGCGAAAACGATTTAAACTAGCGTCCCAGTGGACCCAAAAAAGTTTTTATACCCAAGAAGCGTTGTATTTGCATGGTTTCTCTTAAGCACGCAGCGCCTTACCTTATTTGCGCGCTCATCGTCGCGGCGTTTGCTTGGTATTATTTTATTTTCCGCGCCTTTCCCGTTTCAATTGGGTTCACAAACGCGGTTGTCGCGTTCTCCGCGGTGATTGTGCTCGGGTTTTCGTTCATTTTGGGGCCGCTTGCAAAATTCCACAATTTTTTTAGGGCGCATCTTGAGTATAGGAAGGACTTTGGCCTCATTGGTTTTAGCCTTGCGTCCTTGCATGTTCTTTTGGTTGTCCCGCTTTTGATTCAGGAAGGCGGCGAGGTTACTCTGGCGGACGTTGTTTCGATTGCGGTTGCGGCGGTTGCCTTCATGATTTTCATTTTGATGGCGCTCACTTCCACCTCAAAGTGGATGACAACTCTTGGCTATGAGAATTGGAAAGGCCTGCAGAGAACCGGTTACATCGCTATTGCACTTTTGTTCGCCCACATGGCACTTTTGGAGCAGGGTATTTTGTTTGGAAGGCTAACTGGCCAGATTGCGCTCGGATTTATCC
>JANLHD010000067.1 GCA_024653865.1 archaeon
GGCGCCTTTTGTGAAGTCCGACACTATTTCAACAGAGTAGCGCAGCCACTGCGCAGGGTTTGTGAGTTCCTCAAGCGCCTCGGCTGTGAGTTCGGAGAACCCCTTTTTTTTCTCGGGCACCTGCGAGCCATTGATTATTTTGCCATCGGAAGCATTCACGCTAAGTGAAATATTCTCCTCCCCCAAGGCAACGGAGAGCACCCAAATTGGCACGTACACGAGTTCGAGACCGGAAACCAAGACCTTGGCCTTCGAGGTTTTGAGCTTGTCCGCGATCTTTAGGGCAATGATGCCTCTTGCCTCGGATTCGAGCACTTTTGGCTTTAGCGCGCGGAAGGCATAATCGTGGTTTGGCTCGAACTCGCGGTCCGAATTCTCGAGCAAGTGGATGTTTGCCACCTTGTCATCTAGCTCGTGGTTGAATGCGTTAAGTGCATGAAACCCCGATGAAAGAAGCTTGGTTTTGGATTTTTCCTCCTCCGAAACATCGAAGGTGAAGAGCCAAAACGGAATGTACAAAAGATCGGTGGAACTGAATGAAAAGTCGGTTGGTTTCCAATTTTTGGAGATGAGAAGTGAAGAAACCTTCTCCTCCGCCGCGCCCGGATTGAGCGAAACGAGAAGAGCAGGTTTCTCCAAAAACATCGGAAAAGAACCCCTTAGGCTCTGCGCTTGATTATTTTGACCCTGCTTGGAGTCACAAGGATCTTGTCGTTTGTTATTTTTGCAATATCGCCGTCAATTCCCTCGATTCCTGCCTTTATGCTGGTCACGAGCTCCTTGAGCTTTATGGCATTTCTCTTTGACAAGTCCCCAATGTTTAGCAGGACTATGTTGCCTTTCTTTGCTTCCTCTACAACGAGTTTTGAATCCTCATCGCCTTGGAGGGTTATGGGCTTTACGAAAGCATCCGCATTCTCGTAAGGGTCCTCTTCCTCCGAATCAAGGTTGTTCAAAAAATCCTCGATGTCTATATCTGATTTCTTGCCTACAATTTTTTCCAAAATAGCCATTTCTTGTTTCACCCCTTTTCTAAAATAAAAAAACGGCGGAAAACCGCAACTCTTACCTATTGATGCTAAAGGGTATTTTAATTGTATTCCCGCAAACCTATACATAAGGGGTGTTTTCCCAAGCTTTGAGCCCTGCATGGAAGGAAAAACCCGCCTCATTGGTGCGCACAACCGAGCACGCTGCACAAGCCCCGCGAGCGGTCGCCCAGATTCGGCAAGGACGTAACTCCCCGCGTTCCGGGAGTTGGGAAACCAAAACCCGATTAGTGGAAGTGGTTTGCTTCCACAACTAATAGTTCTTTTATGGAGTTGCCAGCTATTGACATGGGGGAAAACTTTTTGTCTGAGTCTGCACGCGCATCCGAAAATATATTCGATTCACAATTTGCCAGGGAAACCATCTTTATTGACCGCAACCTCATAACCCCGCACTACACTCCAAGGGTATTGCCGTTTCGGGAACCTTACATCACAAAGATTTCTTCTGTTCTTTCCCAAACTTTGCACGGAAAAAAGGCGGACAACATTTTCATTTACGGAAAAACCGGGACGGGAAAAACTTCGGTCACAAAGCACGTGATGCAGCAGCTTTTGGAATTTAGTTCAGCAAAAAATATTCCAATCACTGGAAATTATGTGAATTGCAGAAACCACAACTCCAAGTACAGGATTCTAATTAAGGTTGTGAAGGAACTTTTTCCCGAGGAGAATTTTTTGGGTTTTTCCGCGGCGTTTGTTTACGAAAAGCTTTTGGATTATGCGCGCAAGGGAAACCAGCTTGTGATTGTTTTGGATGAGATTGACAAGGTAAAGGATTTGGACGAACTCGTTTACGGCCTCACGCGCGGAAATGATGAGTTGGAGAAGGGCGGGATTTGCGTGATTGGGATTTCGAACAACTTGATGTTCAAGGACAGGCTTGACCCGCGCACAAAAAGCAGTTTGTGCGACCACGAACTCATTTTTCCGCCGTACAACGCGCAGGAGCTTGTGGAAATTCTTGAGCAGCGCACAAAGCTCGCCTTCAAGCCCGGCACCGTGGAAAATTCCGCGATAAACCTCGCATCCGCGATTGCTGCGCAAGAATCAGGGGACGCAAGAACCGCGGTGATGCTTCTTTTGCGCGCGGGGGAAATTGCGGACCACAAGGGTCTTGGAAAGGTTTCGGACGAGGAAGTGAAGAAGGCAAAAAAGCAGGTGGAGGAGGAAATTATTTTCAACATGGTATCAACCCTCCCCGAGCAGCAGCAATTGGTGCTCTTCTCGATTGCATCGCTTGCGCTCGAGAAAAAGCCCATGCAGAAAATCACGGGCGAAACCGAGGAGGGAATTTTGTTTTCGGGCGAGATTTACGACGAGTATTGCAAAATTTCGAAAAAATTCAAGGAAACCACTGTCACCGCGCGCTGGTATAGGCAGTACATCAGCGAGCTCGAAATGTACGGGCTCATTTACACCACGAACTCCGGCAAGGGAATCAAGGGGCAAACGCGCCTAATCAAGCTTGGGTATGATGCGGGCAAAATGAAGAGTTTGATAGAAAAAGAGCTCTCGATTGCGTGAATGAATTTTAGAATTCGAAGTCACTTTCTTCGCTCTATTCTTTTATCCTGCGGCCTCTTATCTGGTGCGTTGGTGCGCCTTTCCGCTCGGCCTCTACGCCTTTGGCCGTCAACTTCGCTGACCCTTGAGCCTGTAGCCCAATGGCTTTTTTTTCCTCTACCCTCGGTGGCAAGCACGCCGCCTTCGCGCGTATGCACTAACCTGGGTTGCGCGCCGATTTGCACATTGAAACCCATTTT
>JANLHD010000045.1 GCA_024653865.1 archaeon
TGAAATCCGCGCCATACCACGCGAAAGGAAAACTCGCAAGAAGCATCGCGGCAAAACTCTCAATTGCGGCACGCAAGGATTACTTCGGAAACACCAGCAGCGCCGAGGAAATGAACAAAGAGCTAAAGGAAAGGGCAGATGAATTGGCAAAGCAAAAATCCGACAAAAAAGAGCCCACACAGGAACAGCGGCAACGCAGGGAAGAATACAAACCAAGAGGCGATTATGTCAAAAAGGATTTTCGCCCGCGAACCGACGCCCCAAGAAATTACGGCCCAAGAAAAGAAGGCTATTCCCCGCGAAAAGAATTCGGGCCAAGAAGGGAGCCGGGAGATTTTAAGCCAAGAGGCGATGGCCCAAGAGGATACCCAAGAAGGGAAGGCGCTTCGCCTTACACACCAAGAAGGGAGGGATACCAACGGCCAAGAACCCAGGAAAATTCAGGATACGCGCCAAGAAGGGAAACATATGCACCAAGGCCAAGACCCGAAGGTTCGCCAAATTACCCAAGAAAGTCTGATCGCGGATTCGGAAAAGAGGGCTTTTCAAACAGGCCAAGAGAGCCGCGCCCCATGAGACAAAAGGACGCAAAATACAAGCCCCACCCAAGCAACCCGGGAGCCGGATTTGGCGGAAAATTCAGTGGAAAGGGATTTAAGGGCGGCAACAAAAAATTCGGAAGCCCGAAAAGTTTCGGAAACAAAAAGGGCAAGAGGAAAAATTAGGGTGTTTCCAACGAATCGCAAAAGAAATATAGCCGCTCGTAAAGAAAGACAAATGCACACAGAACAATTGGCACTGCACGCAAATCAGAGAGCCCAAATTTTCGACTTGGCAAGAAGAATGAGAACATTAAGGGAATTGCAAAGTAAAGGCGGCCTTGGCGCGAAATCGAAAATAGAAATAGACGAAATAGAAAGGTCAAGTGAAACCCATATGCAATTAATTAACGACACCCTGAAACAAAGCGCATTGCCGACGCCAATCAGAAATTACCTGGACTTTAATTTGGAAGTTCTCAACGAAATGCAAAACGACATCAAAAGGATGAGAAATTTGGGCGGGGCGGCCAAATGAAGCCGCACGAAATTTTGAACGGGGTTTACCAGCTCGAAAACATGATAGCAACCGAAAACATGGTTCCGGGAAAGGCGGTTTACGGGGAAAAGCTCTTCGCCGCAAACGGAAAGGAGTACAGGGCGTGGAACCCGAACAGAAGCAAGGTGGGGGCGGCAATCAAAAAAGGGCTTCGCGAACTTGGAATCACAAAAGCAAGTACAATCCTTTACTTGGGCGCGGCCGAGGGCACCACGATTTCACACCTAAGCGACATCGTGGGCAAAGAAGGGGCCATTTTCGGGGTGGACATTAGCGCAAGGAGCATGAGAAAATTCGTTTACCTCTGCGAACAGCGCGAAAACCTAATACCAATACTCGGGGACGCATCAAACCCAAACAGCTACAAAGAGCACATCAAGACATTCTCATGCGACGCGCTCTTCCAGGACGTTTCGCAAAAAAACCAGGCGGAAATATTCCTCAAAAACTCGAGGCTCTACCTCAAAGGCGCAGGCCACGCATTCCTCTCGGTAAAGGCAAGGTCCATTAGCGTTAGCGAAAAAACGGAAAAAGTGGTCGAAGACGAAATGCGCAAACTCAAAAACGAATTCGAAATCCGCGCGGTGTATTCGCTCCACCCATACGAGAAGGACCACGCAATGGTGCACTGCCAAAAAAAATAAACACTCGCGTGCATTAAAAAAAAGAACCCCGCAAATACCTTTTCGATGAAAACAAAAAAGGCAATTGAATACGCCCCGGGGCACGTGACCGGATTTTTCAAAATCTTTTCCCGAGGCTCCACAGGGGCGGGCTTTAACGTCCCAAAGGCAATGAAAACCAGAGTGAAAGCGACAGAGGCGGCAAAAAACAAAATAGAGGTGCGCATAAACGGAAAAATTGAAAAAGCACAAACATCCAAAATCGCCGCACAAAAAATGCTAAAGCTCACAAAGGGCAAAAAATATTCGCTCCAAATCAGGCACGAAACAAAATTCCCAATAGGCCACGGCCTGGGGCTCTCCGGGGCAGGGGCGCTCTCGCTCGCCCGCGCACTAAACAAGGCGCTTTCCCTCGGGCTGGGTGACAAAGAGGTGGTAAAAATCGCCGCGGACGCGGACATTGAGGCGGGCACGGGACTTGGGGACGTTATTGCCGAACAATACTCCGGAATGATAATGGGCTCCAAACCATACCCATCCAAAAAAGCCCTCAAAATAAAAAATGCCTATTCACACGCGGTTTTCGCATTTTTTGGAGAAATCTCCACCAAAAAAATAATCAGAAGCAAAAAGTGGAAGCAAAAAATAAACAAAACAGGCGACTGGTGCATGCACGAACTCTCGAAAAACAAGAATTCGCAAAACTTCCTTCACGCAAGCAGGGCATTTGCGATTGAAACAGGGCTCGCACAGATGGCGTCACGGAAGGTACGCGCAATAATGGAGCAGTTCCCAAATTCAAGCATGGCAATGCTCGGAAACAGTGCGTTCGTGCTCACAAACAACCCCACACAAACCCAAAAAAAACTCGGAAAATTCTGCAAAAAAATTGCGGCGGCAAAAATCTAGCGCCTAGGGCGGCGCTTCACAATATTTTTGAATTTCGGCAAAAAAATGCCTTCTGCAACCATATCATTCTTCACAAAAGTAAGGGTGGGCTGTGGGACCCGAAGCAATTTGGAAAGTGCTGTCAATGACCCTCTTGGAAAGGAATTGCCACTTTCCCTGTAAACCTTAAAAAGTGCCCGCCTATTCCTTGCCCTTGGCGAACCCAAATCGGTTTTCCTCGGAACATTAACCATACTAAGCTGCTTCTCATTCTCCAATGCATTCTTTGCCTCGGTCAACGAAACCAACGAAATTTTAGTCCTTTTCGCAATTCCCTGCAAATCACCCCTCAAAAGAACGCCACTATACTGCTTGCCTTTGTAGGAAAAA
>JANLHD010000011.1 GCA_024653865.1 archaeon
GGCGCGTTCTCAAGGAACTAAAGGAAAGCGGCGTGAAACTTTCAAAGCCCGCGAGGCAAATTTATCTAATGATAAAGGGCGGCTTTTTCAAAGGAAAGAAGTACGTTCAGGCAATGGCAGAGGAGGCTAAAAAATGAGCGACGGCCCCAATTACAAGGTAAAGTTTAGGCGCAGAAGGGACTTCAAGACAAATTACACGAAAAGGCTCGCACTGCTCAAATCGGGAAAGGCAAGGCTTGTTGTCAGGAAAACAAACGCGGGAATGGTCTGCGAAGTAACCGAGTACAAGCCTCTTGGCGACATGGTGAAGGCATTCCAGTCCGCATCATCGCTCAAAAAACTCGGGTGGAAAGCAAACACGGGGAACATTCCTTCGGCGTATTTGTGCGGTTATGCGTGCGCCAAAAAGGCGCTAAAAGCAGGGGTCACAGAGGCCGTGCTTGACATCGGGCTTGCAACGCCCATACACGGCGGAAGGATTTTTGCCGCCCTCAAGGGGGCAATAGATGCGGGGCTTAGTGTCCCTGCCGATGCCGCGGTGTTCCCCAAAGAGGATCGCGCGAACGGCAAGCACATAGGCATTGAGACTGCAAAGAATCTTGAAGAGGCAAAGAAAACAATTGACAAGGAGTTCGGGTGAGCATTATGGCCAGAAGAAGCAGGGAAACCGATGAGGAAAGAAGAGTTAGAAGGGAAGAGGAAAAGGAAAAAACTGTCTCCGATTGGGTTCCGAGAACAGAGGCCGGAAAAAAAGTCAAGTCCGGTGAAATCACGAGCCTCGATGATTTTTTCGCAAAAGGCTTCAAAGTAATGGAGCCAGAAATAGTTGATGCATTAATCCCCGTTCTGAAGGACAAATTGGTTGACTTCAAGAAGACGACAAGGGTGACAAGGCAGGGAAGAAACTTTGCTTTCAGGGCGAGCGTTCTCATTGGGGACGGCAACAGCTACATTGGAATTGGGACTGCAAAGGACAAGGAAAAATATCCCTCGATTACCAAGGCAACCAGGAACGCAAAATTGAACATGTTTAAGGTCAGAAGGGGGGCGGGAAGCTGGGAAGAGCGCTCGAAAGGGACGCACTCGGTTCCGTTCAAGGTCAGCGGCAAATCGGCATCGGTGATTGTGAACCTATTGCCGGCGCCCAGGGGAACGGGCCTTGTTGTCGGCGACAAGATTAAGGATGTAATGAAGTTTGCCGGAGTCAAGGATGTTTGGAGCAAGACAAAGGGCAACACCGGTTCCACGCTCGACTTTGTGCAGGCGGCAATAAAGGCGCTTGCGGCGACAAACAACGTGCGTTATTCGGATGACTTTGCCTCGAAAATGGAGGAATCAAGATGATTGCGGTCATTAGGGTCAGGGGTTCTGTTAACATAAAGCCGGATATCAGGCTCGCGCTCGAGTCGCTTAACCTCGACAGGCCAAACCACCTTGTTTTGGTGAAGGAAGAGAAAGAGCCCAAAAAAATGGTCGACAAAGTCAAGGACTATGTCACCTTCGGAAAAATTGGCAACGAAACCCTTGCGGCACTTCTCGAAAAACGCGGGCGCATCGAGGGCGACCAAAGAATCACACCCGAATTTTTGAAGGAAAAAAAGGTTTCGGATTTCGCCGACCTCGCATCAAGGATTGGCGAGGGAAAAGTCACTCTAAAGGAAATGGGAATCAAAAGGGTATTTAGGCTCCACCCGCCAAAGAAGGGCCACGCGAGGGGCGGGATAAAAAGGCCTTTTGCAATCGGCGGCGCACTGGGAAATCGGGGCGAAAAAATTGATGAACTCATAAAAAAAATGATGTGATGGTGAATCGGATGGTTGTTAGGACGAGGAAAAAAAAGAACAAGGTCCGCGGAGAGAGGACGCACGGCGGAGGCGGAACAAAGAACCGCAGGGGCGCGGGAAGCAGGGGCGGAAGGGGAAGGGCCGGAAGCCACAAGCACAAGTACTCGCTTTACTACAAAACATTCGGAATCAAGCAAACGCTAAAGCCAAAGGTCCACGCAAGCTCCGTGAATGTTTCACATATTTCAGATAATTTTGAGAAATGGGTTGCGCAGGGGAAGGCAAAAAGGGACGGGGACGTCACAATAATAGACGGCAAGAAACTAGGGTTTGCAAAGGTACTCGGAAGGGGAACAATTGACAAAAAAATAAAACTTGTGAATTGCCTCGCAAGTGCGGGAGCGGCAACAAAAATTGTCGAAGCCGGCGGCGACGCGGGCACAGAAGCCGCGGAATCATTCGAGGCAGAAGCGGAAGATGAAGAGGTAGAAGAATGAGTATTTTTGAGGCCTTCAAGCCTATTTATGGCATGCTTCCGGAAGTAAAGGCGCCCGCAAAAAAGCCGCCCATAAACAAGAGGCTGCTTTGGACAGGGGTCGCACTCTTCGTGTTTTTCGTTTTGGGAAACATAGCGGTAATTGGCCTTGACGCGCAAAGCTCGGGGCAATTAGAACAGCTCCAGGTTATTCTTGCATCCCAAATCGGCACGCTAATTACCGTAGGGATTGGGCCTATAGTTCTTGCATCAATTGTTTTGCAACTGCTTGTGGGCGGCGGAATAATCAAGCTTGATTTGTCAAACCCGGAGGAGAAGGCGCAGTTCACGGGAATGCAAAAACTGCTTGCAATAATTTTGAGTTTTTTCGAGGCCGCGGTTTACACCATGACTGGCTTTTTGGCGCCCGAGCCGGGAATGTTCATTTGGGTAGTGCTCCAGGTCGCAATAGGCTCGATACTTTTGATTTACCTCGACGAGGTCGTGTCAAAGTACGGTGTCGGTTCCGGAATCGGGCTCTTCATTGCGGGTGGGGTCGCTGGTGAAATCATGTGGAGGATATTCTCCCCGCTTGATTTGGCGCAAAACTTTTCGCTCACCGAAGCGAATGGATTGTTTTTCCTCTTTTTCAGGGAAATCGGGAACAACATTGCAAGCGCGTTCATACTCGCATTGCTCCCCATAATTTTCACGCTCATAGTTTTCTTTGTGGTCGTATACGCGGAAGGAATACACGTGAACATTCCAATAACCATGGGAAGAAGGGGCACGGGCGGAAGATACCCGGTGAAATTTTTGTACGTTTCGAATATGCCAGTGATACTTGCGGTTGCGCTGTTTGCGAATGTTAGCATTTGGGCGAGCCTTGCAAAAGGCGTGCCGTTCCTGGGGGGAATACTGGGCGGAATTGCGACGGTGGTGATACCTCCATATGGGCTCATTCAGCAATTGCTGCTTGAGGGGCTTTCGCCTGAAATTTTTACCCAAATGATTCAAAGCATAACAACCCTGCAGGTCATTGGCCTTGGCGGAAGCATAATACACGCAATCTTATACATAATTATTCTTACGGTTGCCTGCATAGTATTTGGAAGGTTTTGGATTGAGCTCGGAGGCCAGGGGCCCGATAAGGTTGCCGAGCAATTACAGCGTGCGGGCATGTACATTCCCGGATTCAGAAGAGACCCAAGGGTGATTAAGGGAGTGCTTGACCGCTACATTCCGACCATCACGATTTTGGGAAGCGCATTTGTCGGAATCCTAGCGGGGTTCGCGGACCTCACGGGGGCAATCGGCTCGGGAACCGGAATTCTTCTCACGGTTGGAATAGTTTACAGGCTCTACGAGGAGCTTGCAAAGGAACAATTAATGGAAATGCATCCAATGCTCGGCGGCATTCTCGGACAAGGGGGGAGATTTTAAAAGGAATCGGTAGGAGAATATTTATTCTTCCGCCTTCCGGCAATTTTCTCGAGTTGGTTTGATGTTTGTTAACCCGATGATTGACATTGCCCTGATAACGCTTGGCTTGGCGCTCATCTCGCAGGCGATTCAGGCAAAGTTCATGGATCGGGACGGAATGAAAAGAAAACAGGAGGAAATGAAAGAAAAGCAGAAAAGAATGAAGGAATTGATGGCAAAAGGTGACCAAAAATCGAAGAATGAACTCGAAGCGCTCGAGAAGGAAATGTTTGAATCGATGAACCAGATGCTAAAGGGCAGTTCAAAAGTGATGATTGCCTCGCTCGTGGTTTTTCTTCCCGCATTCGCCCTGCTCGCGTTCCTGTACAGCGATGCAGTAATCGATTTGCCAATTCCGCTTCCGTGGTTTAGCCAAGGATTCGAGCTCTTCAACCCCGCGACCTGGGGCATAGAGTTTTTGACCCAAAGCGGATGGTTCGGATGGTACTTTGCCGCATACCTTGGAATTACAATTGCGATTAACCTCATCAAAGGTGCTGCTAAAAAAATTGGTGTTTTGAATGGTTGATAGGGGAACTAGAAACAAGAGCAAGATATACAGGAAGACCCCTGGCGGGAAAACCACTATACTTAGGACCAGGCACAAGGTTTCAAAGGCACAGTGCGCAATCACGGGCAAGGGGCTTAGCGGAACCACCAACCAATCAAAGAGTTCCATCGGGAAACTTTCAAAGACAAGCAGAAGGCCAAGCGTGGCGTTCGGCGGAGTGCTTTCCTCGAAGGCAAGAAGAGAGGTCTGGGAAAACTTCGCGCTGGTTGCCGGCGGAAGAAAAAAAATAGAGGACGTGCCGACAACAATCAGGAAATACGTGAAGCAGGCAAGGGGCGATTAAGTTGGGAAAAGGAATTGATGTCGGAAGCGTTTGCGTGAAGACCGCGGGAAGGGAAGCTGGGAAAAAAGTTGTCGTGCTTGAAATAGTCGACAAAAATTATGTTTTGGTTGAAGGCCCGAGGGCAAAGAAAAGGAAGTGCGCAATAACGCATTTGATGCCAACGGGGAAAAAAGTTGAGCTCAAGAAAGGCGCAAAAAAAGAGGAGCTCGCAAGGGCGGTTGAATGATTATGGCTGAAGAAAAAAAGGAAGCAAAAAAGCCCCATGAAAGGCCCCATCACGCACAAGAGGCAAAGCTCGATGAGAGGCTAATTGTCAGGGTTGCGGATGTCGATTTGGACGGAAAAAAACCCGTGGCGCTGGCATTGGTAAAAATAAGGGGAATTGGCATGAGGACGGCAAAGAACATCGCGGTGGCACTTGAAAGGGAAACCGGGGCAAATGTTTCGGTTGAATTGGGAAAGCTCGAGGAAGCCAACGTCAAAAAACTCCAGGAAATCGTGCTCGACCCCGCGAAGTTTCGAATACCCGCGTGGAGCCTCAATAGGCAAAAGGACATGGAAACCGGTGGCAGCAAGCACATCGTGATGGCCGAGCTTGAGTTTGCAAAAAGAACCGACCTGCAAAGGCTCGCGGAAATAAAGTCATACCGCGGCCTGCGACACAGTTGGGGCTTAACTGTTAGGGGTCAGAGGACCAAGTCCACTCACAGGGGAAAAGGAAAAGTCGTTGGGGTTGTAAGGAAAGAGGTAAAGAAGTGATGATCCATGGGTGACCCGAAAAAAAGAAGGAAGATGTACCAGACCCCGCGCAAAAAGTGGGACAAGCAATTGCTCGCAAGCGAACGCAAGCTCCTTGACTTTTACGGCATAAAAAACAAGAAGGAGCTAAGAAAGCACGAGGCATGGCTCAAGAACAAGAGGCAGATTGCGAGAAAGCTCCTTGCGCTCCAATTGGACAAGCGCGTGACGCGCGAAAAGGAACTCATGAGCAGCCTCTCGAGAATAGGGCTCGCAAAACCAGGGACAACGACCCTTGATGACATTCTTGCACTACAAATAGAGGCGCTTCTTGAAAAAAGGCTGCAAACCATTGTACTTAGAAAGGGGCTTGCGAACACCTCGAAACAGGCGAGGCAGTTCATAACGCACGGCCACATCGCGGTCAGGGGAAGAAAAATAGATTCGCCAAGCTACCTTGTGCTTCTCGAAGAGGCCGGGGAAGTCGGATGGTACAAGACGCCTCTGCAGGTTGAAAACGCGCCGCAGAAAAAGGACATGAAAAAGGAATTCGAGGAAGCAAAAGGCGAAGAGGCCGCGCTGGAAACGGAGCCTGCAGTTAAAATTGATGATGTGAAGGTGGATGAATGAGCAGGAAGGGAATAGTGCATATTTATGCGTCAAGCAACAACACGATAATTCTTTTGACCGATTCCACCGGCGCCGAGACGATTGCAAAGTGCAGCGGCGGAATGGTGGTCAAATCACAGCACAAGGAAGGAAGCCCCTACGCCGCAATGAAGGTCGCGGAAATCGTGGCGGAAAAGGCGCGCGACAAGGGCATTGACGAGGTTTCAATCAAGGTGCGCGGCCAGGGCGGAATTTTGCCAAAAAACCCCGGGCAGGGCGCGGAAGCTGCAATACTCTCGCTTACAAGAAACAACATCAGGATTCGCACAATTGAAAACGTGACTCCGATACCCCACGACGGGTGCAGGAGAAAAAAGAGGCACAGGAGCAAGAAGGACTAATTAGGGGGCGCTAGAGTTATGGATGTCAAGGTTTTAAAGCAGGAAGATGAGAGGGCAATAATTCTGTTCAAGGGCACGAACCACGCCTTCGTGAATGCGCTAAGAAGGCAGATAATGGTCGGAACCCCGATACTCGCAATCGAGGACGTTCACTTTTACGAAAACAACGGAGTTATGGCGGATGAAATGCTCTCGCACAGGCTCGGGCTCACTCCGCTCAAAATGGATTCCAAAAAATACAAGGCGGGGGACACGGTGAAACTCGTGCTCGAAAAAGAGGGGCCGGGAATAGTTTACTCCAAGGACATCAAGAGCACCGACCCAAAGATAGAGCCTTCAATGCCCAACATTCCGCTTATGAAACTCGGAGAGGGCCAAAAATTGAAGGTGGAAATGGACGCCATAGTTGGCACGGGAAAAGAGCACGCCAAATTCCAGCCCGCGGTTGTATCATACACCGAACTGCCCATATTGGGAAAGGGAAAGTACAAGGCGGATATACTTGAAATGATTGTCGAGGAAAAGCAAAGGGACATAATCCCGGAAAAAGGCGAAAACATAGAGTACGACCCGACCACTTTCGTATTCACGATTGAATCACACGGCAACATGACGCCAAAAGAGCTTTTGGCGAATGCGGTCGAGGAATTGACGGAAAAAACAAAGGAATTCCGCAAGGAGTTAAAGAATTTAAGTTGATTGATGCAGAAGGCATTTGTCCGTAAGGTGCAGGAGTACCGAAGCGGTCAAACGGGCAGGACTTAAGCAGCCTTTTTCGCTCACGCAAAAAACGTTGGCGAAAGGACTGAAGAAATCCTGTGGCTAAGTGCCTTCGGAGGTTCGAACCCTCCCTCCTGCATTAATCAATTTCAAAAAAAAAAAAAAATGGATTTGGATTTTTATGAGAACCGGGCCTACGAAAAAAGGAACAAGGGAAACAATTGCAATGCTGCAGAGGCATTCGCGCAAGGCGAAAAAGAGCCTTTGGAAGACTCTTGCAAAAGGGGTCGCCAAGACCTCAAGGCTCAGGGTTTATGTGAACATTTTCGAATTGAATAAAATCGCAAAAAAGAATCCGGGAAAAACAATTGCGGTCCCGGGAAAGGTTTTGGCGACGGGCGAGGTGGAAGGCAAGTTGGTTATTGCGTGCCTTGATTGCTCGCAGGCCGCGAGGAAGAAAATCGAGGCGGCGAAGGGAAAAGT
>JANLHD010000074.1 GCA_024653865.1 archaeon
CCGAGTTGCACCTAAAGTCGGTTTTCACCTAAAAGTATACGGTCTTGTCGCTTTCCATCAAGAGATTGTAAAACGTTTCCATGTTCGAAATATCGCAAATATCCTCCATGTTTCTGCTTTTTATGCAGGTGCCGCAGGCAAGCACTTTACCGCCATCATTTTGGAATTTCTCAGAAAGAGTCTTGACATTGAATTTATCTGTGTCTACCAGACACTCCACGCCACTGTTCATCAGAAAGACCTTTATAATGTCTTTTTTGCCAAGTGCAAGGTTGGCAAACCTGAATGCATTCCACGCCTTTTCAGGCTCGTTCGAACCAATTACTACCGCTATTTTTACCATCTTGATTCCTCCCTTATAACCAATCCTAAATAGTCAAGAAAACTTTAAAATGCAAAGTCTGTAGGCGTTTGCAAGGCTTGGCCATCCAAAATGTGGGTTGGGCGCGTTTTGATTAAAAAGACTTTACCTGTTTCTTTTAGTTATGCAGGCAAAAATCTCATTTTCGGACCCAAGTTCAACAGGCCTTATTGTAAAACTCGTGGTGCAGGACTCTGGACATGGCCACAAGGTGCCAAAATCTTTTACCGGAAAAAAATTTGAAACCAGTTTTTTGGCCGACCACAACACGCTTCTTGTCGGCCTTGGAAAGGAGCAGGAAATAAAGGATGATTATTACAGGCGTTGCGGCGCCAGGGCAACAAAGGCCGCGTCCGCATTAAAATTTGATTCGGTGCACTTTGCGGCGGATGGGCTCACTGAACAATCCTGCAATTTGCTCCTAGAGGGCGCCTTGATGGCGAATTATGCATTCGACAAGTACAGGTCCAAGGAGGAAAAGTTCCAAAGGATAGGCTCGTTTTCATTTCCAAAATCAATGTCCTCGTGTAGGGACCAAATGGAAAAAATCCTGAAGGTATCACAGAGCATCTATCTTGTGCGCGACCTTGTCACCGACAACAGCGATTATGTTACGCCGCGCCACCTCGAGGATGTCGCAAAAAAAATTGCGAAGCAGCACAGGCTCAAAATCAGGGTGCTGCAGGAAGCGCAGTTGAAAAAGCTCGGGTTGAATCTCTTCGCATCCGTCGGAAGGGCCGGCAACACGCCCCCTAGGCTCATACTTTTGGAATACAATGGCAATGCGAGGCCAGGCGAAAAAATTTTGCTTATTGGAAAGGGAATCACTTTCGATTCCGGCGGTCTGAACATCAAGGTTGGCGAGAGCATTAAGGACATGCGAATGGACATGGCGGGCGCGGCAACAATGCTCGCAATAATGAACGCCGCGGCACAGCTTGGCTTGAAGAAGAATCTTGTTGCGGCACTTGCATGCGCCGAGAATCTCGTGGATTCGCGCTCGTATCGGCCGGGCGATGTCATCAAATCTTATGGGGGACTAACGGTTGAGAACCTGAACACGGATGCGGAGGGGCGCCTTGTCCTTGCCGACACGATTGCCTTTGCCGCAAAAAAGTACAACCCAAAAGTTATATTGGAATACTCAACGCTAACTGGCGCGGTTCTTGGCGCGTTGGGTTCGCATTGCGCAGGGGTTGTTAGCAATTCTCCCGAGTATTCAAAAAAGCTCTTTGAGGCGGGAATGGAGACACATGAATTGGTGTGGGAATTGCCATTATTCGAGGAATACCTTGATGAAACCAAGGGCGAGCGCGCGGATTTGCGCTCGATTGGCAAAACACGCAGCAATGGCACAATTTTTGGCGGGGCTTTCCTTTCAAAGTTCGCGGGCGCAACGCCATTTGTGCACGTTGACATAGCCGGCACCGCAATGCTTGACGAGGCAAAGGATTACATGCCAAAGGACGGCTCGGGCTTCGGGGTTCGGCTCGGAATCGCGTTTTTGGAGAAAATTTAACGAACACAAAGGCTTTAATTCTCCAAAACACTTTCTTGAAATATGCATTCGCAAAATGCAAGAAAAATTGCACAACGGCTCCCAATCAAGCCTCACCATGAGCGCAAGAGCGTAGAGGTGGTTGATTTTATTCACGGGGTGGCTCTTAAGGCAAAAGCAAAGGAAATACCTGTCAATGTAAGTTACCTGAAATTATTCCTGCATCATGCTGCAACCATGCCGCCTGAAGGGCAAATGACAAGGTGGATGGCCCAAATAAATCAGCTTGTGATAAAGGCAACGCCAAATTGTTCGGCAAAGCAGTTGCGTGAACTTGCAGGGCTTGTTCCGGATACTTATCCAATAGCCAAGCGCCACCTGCTTGCCCGCGCGCAAATGCTCTGAGCTTCACAGCCCCTGCACGACGTTCTCTATTTTGTTGAACCACTCGCGCCCATTTGCCTTTGCGAGTTCCTCCGCTTTGTTCGGGCCGAATGAACCGGTGTTGTATTTGTTCACGGGAAACTTTTTTTTCGTGATTTGGTCGATTATTTTCCAGGACGCGTCAATCTCGTCGGAGCGTATGAATGCCTCCTTGCTTCCATCGATCGCATCCACTATGAGGGTCTCGTATGCCTCGGGTGTGTTGGGCCCGAAAGTGCACTCGTGGCAAAAAGTCATTTTGACAGGCATTATCTTCATTTTTTCCCCCGGCACCTTTCCGTTTATTCGGATTAGCATTCCGTCATCCGGCTGTATTTGCACCACGAGGTAATTGGGCTTTATGTCGCGGTTTTGCAAAATGTCGTGCTGTGGCGACTTGAACTGGATGTAAATCGAGGCAAATTTTTTTCCCAAATTTTTTCCCGTCCTCAAATAGAACGGCACGCCCCTCCATCTCTCGTTGTCCACAAACACGCGGAATGCGCAAAAAGTTTCGGTTTTGGAGCCGCGCTTCACGCCCTTTTCTTTTTCATACCCCTCGTATTGCCCCAACACCACATCCTGCTTGGCGATTTTTCTCACCGATTTCAGCACCTTGACCTTTTCGTCACGGATGCTTTTTTCGGAAAAATCCTTTGGCACCTCCATTGCGGTGAGGCACAAAAGCTGGAGAAGGTGGTTTTGTGCAACATCGCGAAGCGCCCCGGTTGCGTCATAAAATTCTCCCCTGCCTCCGACGCCGAAATCCTCAAGGATGTTGATCTGCACGTGGTCAATGCCAGCCCGATTCCACAGAGGCGTGAATAGCATGTTCGCAAACCGAAGAACGCCTATGTTTTGCACGAGTTCCTTTCCAAGATAGTGGTCTATCCGGTAAATCTGGTCCTCGCCAAACACGCCCAATAATTCCTTGTCGAGTTTTTTTGCGCTTTTGCGGTCATCGCCAAACGGTTTTTCGAAAACAACCCTCGCCCACCCGTTTTTCGCATCCGCAAGTCCGCATTTTTTTATGTTTTTTGCGATCGGCCCAAAGTGAGCCGGAAGGGTCGCGAGATAAAACAACCGGTCGTGCCTTGCGCTTTTTGCGTCAAGTGAATCAAGCAGTGCCGCAAGAGCCGCAAATTTTTCTGCGTCGTTAAAATCCATGTTGAAGTAGTGCGTGCGTTCGGAAAGTGTTTTCCATGCCTCTTCGTTCGGGCTCTTTATGTTCTTTTTCGCGATTTCCATGAAATCCTTGTTTCCCAAATCCTTGCGCGCAACAGCGACCACATTGAACTCGCCGCCTATTTTTTTCATTTTAATGAGCCCATGGAGTGCCGGAAAAAGTTTTTTTTGCGCGAGGTCGCCGGTCGCGCCCATTATTATGAAGGTGAAGTTATTGCGCATTCAAATCACCAAAAACCGTCATTATTGAAACGCTTTTTGCCCCGAGAACTATTTTTGCCGGGCAATCATTTTGCGAAACGCTTTTATCGCAAAAATTATTGTAGGCACTTCTTTTGGATTCGGATGCGAAGAGCAAAAGCACATCCTTGCTTTGCGCAATGGATTTTGGGGAGAGCGATATTCTTTCGCGCGGCATTTTCGGGGCATTTTTGATTTCTATGAAACCTTCAGAAGCATCCTGCAATGCCTCTGCCCCCGGGAAAAGCGATGCAATGTGCCCGTCCTCGCCCACTCCTAGGATTGCCAAATCCAGTTTTCCGCGGGTTACAGAAAAGAATTTTTTGTTGTAATCCGCGAGTGAATCGCCCTTTTCAAACGGGTGCACATGGATTGCCTTTGCTTTTGAAAAAAACAATTTGTTTGCCTGCGAAAAATTGCTTTGAGGATCATTTTTGGAAACGAGCCTCTCATCCGCCATGACTGCGTTCACGTGCGGCCAGCTTGGCTTTTGTTCCCCGAGAATTTGCAGCATTCCTTTCACGGATGAGCCTCCGGGAAATGCGATTGAAAATTGCCCCTTCGCGCCTTCGACTTTCTTTGCCACAAATTCGGATGCGGCGGCGCTTAATTCATTGTAATCATTGAAGTGTTTTGCTTTTCCCAGAAAAATCATTTTTCGCCACCTTTTTTTGGCGCCTCATGCCCTCCGAAGCCAAACCTAAGTGCAGCAACCACCTTGGTGGCAAAGCCCTGCTTTTTGAAGGATTCTTGCCTTGCATCCATTGCAAGCTCAAGCATGGGCATTTTGGAATCGAATTCGCGTGCGGCTTCGAGTGTCCATGAACCAGTGGAGCCGCCTCCGACAATTCCGCTTTGGCTTTTGAGTTCCGGGTCCTTTTTGAGTGCATCCGAGAGCAAATCAACCAGCCAGCTTCTAATCACAGAGCCGTTCTTGTATACCCTTGTGACTTCGCGCAAGTCAAGTTTGTATGGCCCTTTTGCGAGCAGTTCGTAGCCCTCCCCATAGGATTGCATGAGCGAGTATTCCATGCCGTTGTGCACCATTTTCACAAAGTGCCCACAGCCGCCTTGCCCCATGTAACCGTAACCGTTTTTCACCGCGAGCGCCTTGAATATTGGTTCGCATTTTTTGAAAGTGCTTTTCGAGCCGCCGACCATTATTGATGCGCCGTTGCGTGCGCCTTCAAGCCCTCCCGAGGTTCCCGCGTCGAGGAAATCGATTCCTTTTGATGCGAGTTCCTTTCCCCTTTTAATGCTGTCCTTGTAATGCGAGTTGCCCGCGTCTATTATGATGTCGCCTTTTTGGAGGAATGGCAAAAGGCTTGAGAGCACTTCGTCAACCGCGGAGCCGTGCGGCACCATTAGCAGGATTATTTTGTTTTTGCCGAGCTTTTTTGCGAACTCCGCGTAATTTTGCGTTCCGGTTGCGCCCTTTTCCACTAACAGGTTCATTGAGGATGGGTGCCTTGCATATAGCACTAACTTGTGTTTTTTTTCAAGCAGCCGCAGGCACATCCTGCTTCCCATTTTTCCAAGGCCGATAAAACCGATTTTCAAGCAAAGCGCCTCACACGAGTTTTTTGAATTCTTCCGGGGTGTCCTGCGTGAATTTTTTCATTCCGTCCATTGTGAGTTTGTGGGAAAAAATTTCTTTGAACGTGCCAAAGTCCATTGTGGCAATGTCCGCGCCCGCGAGCGCGCATTCTCGGACCTGCCGCGCGTTTCTCATGGATGCCGCGAGCACTTCGGTTTTTATGCCGTAGTTTCGGAAGATTTGCACGGTTTGCGCAACGAGGTCTACCCCGGAAACAATTCCGTTGTCGCTTTTTTGCTCGTCCTCCTCCACAATTCCTCCCGCGGGAAAGTAATCGGTTTTATCGAATTCTACCCCTGAATTTTTCCGCAGCAAATCGTCTATTCTTCCCGCGAATGGGCTCACGAAGTTCGCGCCCGCTTTTGCCGCGGCAAGTGCCTGTTCGGGGGTAAAAATTAGCGTGCAATTCACGGGAATTTTTGCTTTCCTGAGCTCTTTTATCGCAATTACTCCGTCGAATTCCTTTCCTTTTTCGCCTTCGAATTGCGGGTTCACGGGAATTTTTATGTAAACGTTTTTTGCCGTCGGGTTGAATTTTTTGTAAAGCGTCTTTCCCTGTTTCACCATTCCCTTTGCCTCGAGCTCGGTAACTTCTAGGCTAACCGGCGTTCCTTTGGCAATCGTGAGTGCGCGCTTGATGTAATTTTCAAGCGAGGCCTTTTCCCCGCGCGATTTCATTTCGTCCACGGCCTTTTTCACAAGGCTCGGGTTCATTGTGATGCCGTCGCACACGCCGGCGGCATAAACAGTTTCAATTTCGCCAAGGATTGCTGAATCTAGGAAGAACTTCAATTGACCACCAGCTAGATTTGGGGAAGAATCAATTAAAAGGCTTGCTTTTTCAAAAACAAAAATGGCAAAGGGTTATTGCCCCTTTGCTTTTTTGTGAAGTTCGCCGACCTTGTCCCAGTTTATGACGTTGAAAAATGCGTCAATGTAATCAGGCCTCTTGTTTTGGTACTTGAGATAATAACTGTGTTCCCACACATCAACCCCAAGAATTGGTATTTTTCCCTGTGTGAGCGGGTTGTCCTGGTTTGGTGTTGCCGCTATTTCGAGCTTGCCAGAGCTTGCCACAAGCCATGCCCACCCGGAGCCGAATTGACCAACGCCCGCGGCCTTGAATTTTTCCTTGAAATCGGAAAACGAGCCGAATGCCTTTTTTATTTCGCCTGCAAGTTCGCCTTTGGGTTCCTTGCCGGCGTTCGGAGCCATCATTTCCCAGAAGAGTGAGTGGTTGTAGTGGCCTCCGCCGTGGTTGCGCACTGCCGGGCGGATGTTTTCGGGAACCTTGTTTAGGTTCATTATTATTTCCCGGATGTTTTTCTTTTCCCACTCGGTTCCCTGCACCGCAGCATTTAGCTTGTCTACATAAGCCTGGTGGTGCTTGTCGTGGTGTATCTTCATTGTTTGCTCATCAATGTATGGTTCGAGAGCATTGTATTCGTATGGTAGTTTTGGCACTTCAAAAGCCATTAAAATCGCCTCCAAAAATTAACTATTGTTAATAATTGGGTGTTAAAGGCTTAAAAAAGTTTTGAAATTTAGGGGGCCCCCGAGGTTTGGCTAATAGTTCAATAAAGCCTGGCCTGCTGCGGCCTTTCGCACAAATTCATGTACCTCGCGAGCTCGGCTTTCACGTTTTGTGAGCACACGTGGTTGTGGTGGCGAAACCCGCCGCCGTAGGTTTTTGGGATGTGCATTAGCTCGTGAATAATCGTTTCTATTTGGTCGGAGCGTGATTGCCTGTCGAATTTTTCGGAGATGAGCTCTATCACATAGAAGCTTTTCTTGTGCCCCATTCCAAGCATTATTACCTTTCCGATGCAGTGGATTCTTGCAATAGTCCTTTTTGTTTTCGAGCCCTGGCTCTTCACAACCGAAAGCCTCTCGGGAATGACATGCGAGTAGTTCAGGGTTCTTGCTATTTCTTTCGCGCTGGCTGTCCAGGCCTCGTCGAATTCGTACTTCATGTTTTATACTAATGTAAATTCTGTTATAAATTGTTAGTTGCCCAAGCGCCGGCACCGGCAATGAACCCCCGAAAAACGCATAAATAGGCGAATTACAAATCCATACATTGAACAAATAATCTCAAACCTTAAAAGGAAAACATTAAATACTGTGTTTACACAGTTATTATTGAGGTGAAAAAATGCCCAATGTCACAGTTACCGTCCCAAAAGAACTCAAAAAAGAGATGGAAATCCTAGAGGAGGTCAATTGGAGTGCAGTTGCAAGGAAAGCCTTTGCAGAAAAAATTGCGCTTTTAAGAAAGATGGACAAGTTCTTGGAAACCAGCACTTTGACAGAAGAAGATGCTGTAAAAATAGGCAAAAAGGTCAATGAGGCAATGTGGAAAAAGCATTACGGCAAGGTGAAATAAATGCATCTTGTTGTTGACGCCAATATTGTAATCGCTGCGCTTGTAAAGGATTCAACAACAAGAAAACTTCTGCTGTCGGAAAAATTTGAGCTTGCCGCGCCGCAATTCCTTTTCGAAGAACTTGAGAAGCACGTTTCAGAAATATCCAAAAAGGCAAAGGTCGGCAAGATAGAATTAAATAAACTAATTCTTCATATGCAAAAAACCTCTAAAATCACAATTTACGAGTCAGGCGGATTTAGGGGCCTGATGAAAGAGGCGCAGAAAATTTCACCCGATAAAAATGATTCGCAATACTTTGCCCTTGCATTGCACCTTAATTGCCAAATCTGGAGCAATGACAAGGAAATGAAAAATCAGGATAAAGTCGGAATTTTCAACACAAAGGAAATCCTTGAATTATACTAGAAAAATCATAAATTTTTTGCCCAAGAGGGGGTTTGCCCGAGCTCCTTTTCAAGCGCTGGGAGTAGTTCCTTCACTTCTTTTTTCAAAAACTCCCACTCAAAAGCCTCTTTTTTCATCACTTCAGAGTTCCATACCACAATGTCAAGATCGATGGTGCGCGGGCCTGCCTTAACTTTTGTTTTCACGCGCTTCAATTCCTTCTCTATTTCCTTTAGGCGAGCCTCCAGGCCAAAAAAATCGAGTTCGGTTTTAACGAGCATGGCGCCATTGAAAAAATCCGCCTGGTCACGGAACACAAGCGGCTTTGTGAAAACATATTTTGTTTCCGCCACGATTTCAAATTCTCGGGAGAGAATTTTGCGCGCCTTTTCCATGTTGATTTTTGGCCGAATATTTGACCCAAGTGCGATTATTGCAATGTCCACAAAATCACTTTATGAGGGAGAGAAATTCCCTGCGCGTGTCGGATTTTTCCAAGAAGGAGCCGCGCATTGCGCTTGAAATGGTCTTCGAATTCACTTTCTCGACCCCGCGCACAACCATGCAGGTGTGTATTCCTTCGGCAACAACCGCAACGCCCTGCGGCTTTAGTATTTCCATTATTGCGTCCGCGATTTCCGAGCACATGCGCTCTTGCACCTGGAGCCTGCGTGAGTACACTTCCACTATGCGCGGGAGCTTTGAGAGCCCGATTATTTTTTTGTTGGGGATGTACCCTATGTGTATTTTTCCGAAGAACGGGAGGAGATGATGCTCGCAGGTGGAAAAGAAATCAATGTCCTTTACTATGACCATGTTCGAGTCCTCAGCCTCGTAGAGCGCGTCATTCACGACCTCTTTTGGGTCCATTGAGTACCCGGAGTTTATGTACGCCCATGCCTTCACGAAGCGTTCGGGGGTTTTTTTGAGCCCCTCACGATTTGGGTCCTCGCCTATGCAGGTTAGCTGTTTTCTAACGCTTTCCTCGTCCATTGCAAAACTATTTGGGGTTGTAGTGGTTTTAAACTTTTCATGCCTTGTTAATTCTGGTTTTAATGCCGGTTCACAGGGAATTGGAACGCAGGTTTCATGATTATTTGGATATTGCTTTGGGAAAGCAATCCGTGAAAGATGTTCCTAAAGCAGAAAAGGCACGGATTGCCAAGCACGGATGGGACTCGGTGAAAGATTCGGGCGAGAAATTCAACAGAAAAATGAATTCGCCCGTAATGCGGCAATTCAGGTCGGAGGAAATCAGGGCTATTGCTGAAGAGGCAAGATTTTTGCCGGACGACAAAGTGCTTTCGCTGGGTTCGGGAACCGCACTTTTAGAGGGGTTTATCGCAAGGGAATTGGTGCCGACGGGAAAAGTAATTGGAATTGATACGAGCGATGAAATGACCAAAGCAGCCAAAAGTTTGCGGCAAAAATTAGTTGGTTCCGGCTCAAAAAATCTTTTTCTCGTTAGGGGAAATTTTGAGAAGCTTCCATTCAAAAGGCACACAATGGACAAGGTTTTAATCCTGCAATTTGCGGTCAACGGATTTGCACGCCTATCGCCAATGCTAAATCAGGCAAGGGAGGCAATAAAGAATGCTCCGTCAGCGCGGCTCATTTTAAGTGCGATTTTTACCGAAAAACAGCTTAAACGCAGGGAAGAATTTTTTGTCCAGTTGATAAACCACGGGTTCATTCCTGAGAAACAAATCACTTTAGGGAGATTCGACAATAATGAATTTGGAGTGGTGATAACAGCAAGTCCCGCCACGATTCTGGACATGCCAAGGTGAAGTTTTTGCTTAATCGCGAACAAAAAATCCTTTCAATCCTGAAAAAAGAGCACCCAATTCGCGGAACCGCGCTCAAATTCGATTCCACCTTCCAGCTCGCGGTCGCGGTGATTCTTTCCGCGCAGTGCACGGATTTGCGCGTGAACAAAGTCACGAAAATCCTCTTTCAAAAATTGAAAGCCCCGAAGGATTTTGCGGGAGTGCCGCAAAAGGAGCTCGAGGCGCTCATCTACAGCACGGGATTTTACAGGGCAAAAGCGCGCAACATCAAGGCGATGGCGCAAAAAATTGTTTCCGAACACAAGGGAAAAATGCCTTCACAAATGGATGCGCTTCTTTCGCTTCCTGGGGTTGCGCGCAAGAGTGCGAACGTGATTCTCCAGGAGGGATTCGGAAAAACGCAGGGCGTGGTTGTTGACACCCATATAAAGCGCGTGTCATTTAGGCTAGGGTTTACAACGACAACAATCAACCCAACAAAGGCGGAATGCGAACTCATGGAACTATTCCCAAAAAAAGATTGGCGCTTTGTGGGCGACACGCTCATTTGGCACGGGAGAAAAGTGTGCCACTCGCGAAAGCCCAATTGCACTGGCTGCGCCGTGAATAAATTGTGCCCGAGCGCGTTCACGTTCTAGCTTCTTTTGAGACGCGCCCGAATTCGCGTTCGAGACCACTTGCCTGCAATTGCAAATAGTGGTATACTTCGTTCGCGCCCTGCTTTCGCGCGAAATAAGAGAGCCTGTTGTAGTAATCCATGAGCGAGCCCAGGTATTCGAGCTGTGCGGCTTTTTCGTGCGGATTTTTTTCAAAAGTATTTTCTTTTTTTGTTGCTGCCTCTAAGAGCCTCTGGCCCATGGGGCTTTTTTTGAACGCGCCCTCTATTTCCAAGAAATGTGATTTTAAGGAGCCCATTCTTGCCGGATTTACTTTTGGTTCTATCGCAAACTTGGCAATCTTTCTTGCTGGCATGAAAACAGTATGCTTTTGGGGAAATAAAAATCCACTCTTTCGCCGCAAACCTTCCCCGAATGGATTAAATACACCTAAATTGAATATCTGTTATATGGTGCGAAAGGTTGCAAGGCCGGATTTTAGCGGAATCAAAACTGATTTGGCTCGCGTTAAGGGTAACATCCCCATGCACAGAAGCCCTCTGGTTATTGCAAAGGGAGTTCAGAGATTAAGGGAAAAAGGAAGGCTTATGCTCGAACAAGAACTTGCAGAGCAAAGATACATGATTGAAGCAAGAAGTGAGTATAATGCCGCGCTTTTGGCAAGGGCGGAAGTGACTATTTCCGCCATGCTGGCAAAAGGCCAAGTGAAACCAGAAGAAGTAGCGAAGGTTTTTGCCGAAATTTTAAGAAGCTTGGCTCCTGTTGATGCACAGATAGCCGCAAAAGTATCCCGACAAGTTTCACTTGTAAAAAAAAGGGCGCTGTTGCTAGAGCCAAGGACAAAAATGCTTGCCAGGATGGCTTTGAATGACTCTTTTTTCACCGCGCTTTACAATCATGACATTTTTTCGAATAATGTCCTTCGCAGGCTGCAGGACAAAAGGTCATATCCTGTTCAGACCATTGCCATGATTGATATTGACAACCTAAAAAAATTCAATGCAAGGTTCAATCACATAAGGGGTGGTTCAGTATTGCTTGGGGCATACGCCCACGCGGCTGAGGAGATTTGCAATAAATATGGGGGAGTTGCCGTGCTCAGCCCAATTGCGGATGTGGAAGGCGTAAAAAGAAGGCTTTCCGATGAAGCATATCTGGATAGATTGCAACAGAAGGGTACGCCAATTGTTGCGAGGTATGGCTCCGACGAATTTACGTTCCATTTCAATCTTCCATCAGATAAGGTTTATGCCATTATGCAGGAATTTTATGGAATTGCCACCAAGAATCTGCTTACAGGCCCACTAGCCAACGAGATAAAAAAAAGCAGGGGGCAAAAGGTTTTCGGAAAAGCGTATCGTGGCACTGCAACCGGTGCGGTTGTCCAGGTGGATTTTGGGTTCCATGAACAAAATGGCCACAATGTCGATACCATCCGATCCACGGTGATGAACAGGGTGAGTACCGCCATGCTTGACATGAAAGACCAGAGAAAGCGCGGCAAATTAGTGGAGGTAAAAGATGACCTCACAATTGACCAAATAAAGCGCCACCGGGGCTTTTTGGGAACGATAAAGCATTGGCTCTCATTCAAGTAAAAATCCTTTTTTTGCCCAAGCCGGCCCAATGGCAACCTTTAAAAAAGTTAACGATTGTTAATAGGTATATTCCAATTAGGAACAATTAGAATTGGAGGGTTATTTTTATGAATTCACAAAACACCGAAAGCGCGCAAAAGGAACACACCCACTCGCACGCGAATGTTGCGGCAGGCCCCGTGAATGCGGACATGAATATAGGGGAGGTCGTCGCGAGGTGGCCCGAGACCGCGGAAATAATGACGGGCTATGGCCTTCACTGCGTCGGGTGCCACGTTAACCCTTATGAGTCAATTCGCGCAGGCGCAATGGGCCACGGAATGAGCGAAGAAACTGTTGATTCGATGGTGAAGGAAATGAACGAAACCCTCGAGGGCACGGAAGAAAAGGACATTAACCTTAGCGATTCTGCGGTGAAAAAGTTTGCGGAATTAATGGATAAAGAGGGCAAGGCGGGTTGGGGACTCAAGTTCACGGTCGAGCCGGGTGGTTGCTCTGGATACACTTATGCAATGGATTTCGCACAAAAGCCACTGGAAACAGAAAGGATTGTGACCGAAAAAGGCATGAAGGTCTTTGTATCCAAGGACGTTTTCAATATGGTGCGCGGAGTTCGGATTGATTACCAGGACGGATTGAACGGCGCGGGCTTCAAAATCTCGAACCCGAACGCATCACACTCGTGCGGATGCGGAAAATCATTCCATTAAAATTTCGGGTCTTGCAATGCCAATTGAACTCGTGGCCGAAAACCGCACTCCAAAACCGCAGCCAAAGCCCCAAAATGTGAACCCTTTTGCACAGCAGCGTGCGCTTGTTGAAAAAAATCTTTCACAAGTAAAAAAAATTGTTGCAATCCACTCGGGAAAAGGCGGGGTTGGAAAAACCACTTTTGCGGTCAACTTCGCCGCGGCGCTGGCAATTGGGGGAAAAAAAGTCGGCCTCATTGATGCTGATGTTGATTGCCCTTCGTGCCACAAAATGCTCGGGTTAACCGGAAGAGTGATGGCTGATGCGAACCAAAGGCTGGTTCCCATGAATGCACATGGCATCAAAGTTCTTTCCGTTGGCAACATGGTTGAGGGCGAGAACAGCGCGAACATAATGCGCGGTCCCATAATGTTCAAATTGATAAGCGAGATGCTTTACAAGGCGAATTGGGGTGAGCTCGATTTTTTGATAATTGATTTGCCTCCAGGAACCGGGGATAATCCGTTAACCATAATGCAGATTGCGCCGCTCGATGGAATGATTATTGTGACGCAGCCCCAGGGGGTTGCGCTTGTGGATGCTATGAAGTCCGCGAACATGGCAAAGCGCCTGGGCGTTCCTGTGCTAGGGGTCGTAGAAAATATGTCGGGCGAAGTTTTCGGCGAGGGCGGCGCAAAAAACGCGGCGAATGAACTTTCAGTACCTTTTTTTGGGAGCATTCCTTTGGACAAAAGGTTCAGGGAGCACTCCGAAGCCGGCGAGCCCGCGGTAATTGACAAGGAAATTTTTGCGAGGTTTTCAAAAGTCATTCAGGCAATCGGGCTTTGAAAATTTATTGCGGCGTATTCGCCTCTAGGTATTCATTGCATTGGGAGACCGTCATTTTATTATCATTAAAATAATCTAGGCACGATTTATCTTCCACATATTGTG
>JANLHD010000082.1 GCA_024653865.1 archaeon
CAAGAATTGCGATGGAAGAAAACGTAGCCAAAAAAATCCTTGGGTAACCGGAAATTTCGGAATCAAAATACGCGCCGAAATATATTTTCTCGCGCGACAAGATGATTGCAAGAGAATAAGCAAGAATATAAACCCCAAAAATAAGCCCCAGTGCCTCCGGAACAGTTGAGGGCAAAGGCTCCTCTGTGACCTCAATAAACGAAGAAAAGGAAACCAAAGCGGTTGTCGCAAGGGCAAAAAAAGCCATCTCGCCCCGGGAATCCCCCTCCACCATTTTCTGCCTAAACAAAGGCGATGCGGAAATCAATACACTAAAACCGGCAAAAAGCATGTGGCCCGGAAGCAAATTCGTCAAATAACCAAAAGGCCAATAAACAAAAATAGAGGCAAGAACCGAAAAACCCGCCACCCACGTGTATAGCGCATTGACAGGAGAAATCACTTTCTTCAGAAAAAACCTCTGAATGACAAGCGCAAGAGCAATCACAAAAACAATTGCCGCAACCGGAAAATACAAATCAAGGCTTGCCATCAACAAACAAATAGCAAAAAACCGAATTTAAAAGAAACTGATTGGCATCACGCAAGTCCCTTGCTCCAAAAAAAACCCTGCTAAGCCTTAAAATCACCCCGACAACCAGCTACAAAACACTTATATTTATCCCAAACGTCCATTTTGTTGGGAGTATTTGATGAAAAAAGAAAAAATCTACTTGATTCTAATCCTCCTGATCCCCGGCCTGGCTTTTATCGCAGGCTTTCTCAATATAGTATCACACTTTCTAACCGGAACCGTGCCAATAATCTTTACCGACCCGTCTGCAGGAACCAACGGAGTCATGCTCCCCTGTATAAACAACATAAACTGTATGACTCCAACAGAATCACTACAAATAAGCTGGTGGCTGACAATAGGTGGACTTGTCCTCATATTAGTAATCAACCAAATAAACAAAAGGTTTGAAAAAGAACACGCGCCCATAAAAACAGTCGACGAACTCATAAATGAAAAATAACTCCCATAACAAATGCAACCGCCAAGCCGCCTATTGCGTTAAAAAACCTCGGCAATTCGTACTACTAATGCAAGTCTACTTCCCCTTCGAAACCGTCCGCGAACAGCAGCGCGAACTAATGAAGGACGTGCTCGCCGCGCTCACCGAGCGCAAATCGCTCCTTGTGAACGCCCCAACCGGAATTGGAAAAACCGCAAGCGCAATCGCACCCGCCCTCTCATACGCCCTCGAACACGACCTCAAGGTGTTCTTTCTTACCCCGAAGAGCTCACAGCACGAAATTGCGCTCGAAACCGCTGCGTTGATGAAGGAACGCTTTGGGCTGGACATAAAGGCGCTCGATTTGGTGGGCAAGAGGAAGATGTGCATACACCCGCTCGTAAAGCACGTTCGCCAAGGATTTTACGAAGCATGCTCCGCCGCGAAAAAAAAGAACAACTGCGTGTACTACTCGAACACAAAAGGAAAAACTTTGAAACAAAAAGCCGAAGCGCGGAAAAGAAAGGCGGGGCTTGACATTTACGGCGCGCCCTACACCGACACAAAAAGCATTTGCGAAGTTCGCGAACTATGCCCCTACGAAGTCACACTTGAAATGGCACAAAAAGCAAACCTAATAATTGCGGATTACTCGCATCTTTTTTCCGAAGACATCCGCAAAACAATACTCGGAAACGCAAAAACGAGTTTGCAAAAATGCATAATAATAGTCGACGAAGCGCACAACCTGCCCCACAGAATTCGCGACATGCTCTCAACCACCCTAAAAGAAGAGGACCTCGAAAAGGCGGCAAAAGAGGCGCAGCAATCAGGAGCGGATGATGCGAGGATTTTGCTTCTCGAAATGGCGGAGGAAGTCAAAAACCTTGCCGCAAAAATACCATTCGCTAAAAACGAGCACCTCGCGGAGGAAGGCGAACTAAAGGCGTTAAAAGAACTCTCGAAAAAAGCCGCGGAAAATGTGAAAGAAACCGCAATGGACTACATGCAAAAACAAAAAAAAGAAAACTCATTCCTAATACAAACAAGCGAATTCCTCGACATTCTCAACAGGGAAAAAAAGCACACCCTGCACATAGCAGAATCAATGAGAAATTCAAGAAGAATCTCCCTATACCCCCTTGATGTTTCCGAAGTTAGCGCGCAAATATTCAACGAAAGCCACGCAAGCATACTAATGTCAGGAACCCTATTGCCCCTCGAAATGTACACCGAAATCCTAGGGATAAGAAACGCGCAAACCAAAGAATACACAAGCCCCTTTCCAAAAAAGAACAGGCTAAACCTCTTCGTCAACAAAACCACGACAAGGTACACCGAAAGAAGCGAAGGCCAGTACGAAGAAATAGCCCAAATTGCGCAAAACGTGATTGCAAACACGCCCGGAAACACAATCGTATTCTTCCCCTCATTCGAGATTCTAAGGGCAATAGGCCCCAGGATTAAGACCGGAAGGCAAATACTCGAACAGAGAAGGGAAATGCCCGAACACGAAAAAAAAGCCCTAATACACAGGTTCAGAGAACTTGGAAGCGGATTCGGAGGGGTATTGTTCGCGGTTTCGGGGGGCTCGATTGCGGAGGGAATAGATTTTCCCGGCGAAAATTTAAAATGCGCAATAATAGTTGGAATTCCGTTCGAAAAAGTCTCCATCCAATCAAAAGCGCTAATAGAGTACTACCAAAAAAAATTCGGCAAAGGATGGGAGTACGCATACAACGCCCCCGCAATTTCGCGCGCGGTGCAGGCCGCGGGCAGGGTTATTCGCACCGAGAAGGACAAAGGGGTGTGCGTTTTCCTCGACAAGCGCTTTTTGGACCCAAACTACAAGGGCTTTTTTCCCAAAGACTTCGACGCAAAAATCACAAGCGAGCCGGAGAAAGAAGTGAAAAGCTTTTTTGGCTAAGCTTCTCTTATTATTGAACAAATTTTTTCCACAATCTCCGCGGTCTTTTCTTTGCCTAGGGTTCCCGCCCTGTAGAGAATTATTGAATTGTCGGCGGTAAACAATTTGTTTGGGCGAACATTGCTCCTCTGGTGCAAAGAGCCCATAGAAAAATCTTTTTCAGAAAGGGGAATGCTGTAAGAATCACGGGTTTTTTGGCTTGTAATCTGGCAGAGAATGGAATCTCTCCCGGGAAGCGAAGCAATCACGAGTGCGGGGCGCCTTTTTGAATCCGAAAAATCGGAAAAAGGAAACCTGACGACAACAACCTCGCCCCTTAAAGGTTTTTCCAAGCCTCTTCATCCTCCTTGGACAGCCAGTCTTTTGCCAAGGAGTTTTCGGAAAGACCCATGACATGCTTTGAATTGTTTTTCAACAGCTTGTCAAAGGCTGTGGCTTTCCTTTTGAGTTCTTCCAGCCGGGCTTTGGAAATGCTCACAGTATCAGCCATATAACCACTATTAGTAATACTGTCCTTACCAGCATTTAAAAATAACTCCAAGGCAACACCTCAATACCCCTAAAAAGAAAATTGAATATAAATACAATTAGGGTTCATTGCCGGTGCGGAATAACCTAGCAACCTAAAAGTAAGAATTCTGCATAGGGAATTGTTCGTGCTTCCAAAAGATTATTTTTCATTGCCGTTCTTTATGTCATCATAAAACTCCCAGGCGCGGCACACTATGCACCCTGGTTCAAAATCAGGGCATTTTTTCCCATAAAACTTAGTTATTTTATCCTCGAGCCAGCTCCTGTGCCCAGCTTCTTCATAACATAAATTACATTCCCAGTATTCGAATTTCTTTTCCTTGCCTGTCCACTTTACCGTATTGCCCTTCAGCTTCCCAAACTTGAATGTGCCCACTTTCTTCCATTCGCCAGTCCCCTTAATTGGGGCGGGAATTTTTCCGAAATAATGCCCATTTGAATATTTCCTGTTTTCATAAACTGTCGTGTGAAAGTATTTCCCGCAAATCAAACATTTTCTCTTTAACCTTTTTTTCTTCTTCATTATTCAACCCGCCAATAAAAAAGTTGCGCGAATTCAAATAAAAACAAAATGAGGGGTAGTTGCCGGTGCAAACCCAAAACCAAAGCGTTATTAACCAGTTAATAACAATATTATTTTGGTTTTATGGGAAAAATGCTGACAGTAGAAGTCGATGATGCTTATGCAAGGGGAATCGACAAACTCATTTCCTCCACGGGGCTGTATTCCTCGAGAAGCGAGTTCTTGAAGGATGCCATAAGAAAGAACCTCGCGGAAATGATTGGAATGAGCGATGGCCTTAGGCTAATTCACGAAGAAACAGAAAAGCTCGCCGCAAAGGTAAGGGAAAGGGGCGGGCCCATAAAAATGACCAAAAAGCAAAGGGAAGCCCTTGCAAGAAAATTCATGAAGGAAAAAAACATTTCCTAAAAGTCTTGGGGCTCCAGGATTTTTATCTGCCCTTCCGCTTTCTTAAAATCCCTGGAATTGAATGTCACGATGCAATCGCACTTGTCCTTAATCGCAATTGCAATATGCAATGCGTCCGCAGAATGGATTCCCATTTCAATATGCTCCCGAACCCCAATTTGCCCGCCAGAACTGGCAATTTCCGTTTTCACGCCGATTTTTTCGAAATATGCGATAATTTCGTCCTTAAGGTGATAACGCTTTGATTTTACTTCCTCAAAAAACCAATCAGAAAGAACAATCACATCCCCTAGATCCCTAACTCTCTCAAAAAACACTTCAGCCTCGACAAAAAGGCCCCTCGTGTTCCTGCCAATCTCCCTCTCAAAAAGCGAAATGAAAACGTTCGAATCCAAATAAATTCGCATGCAACGCATGCAACAAATTTGGTTCGGGGGACTTAAATTGGCTGCCAGGCCTCATTGCCGGTGCAACCACCGCTTAAATAAAAAAAAGTTAAAAAAAACTACTGCCGCGAGTATTTTCCCACGAGTTCGCCTTTGGCAATCACGTGCCCCTGCATTTGCCTCTCCACTTCGCCCTTCTCAGAACCCTCCCCCAAACCAAGTTCAGAATTGAGGGCAAAAACCCTGAAAAAATACCTGTGGGGTCCATGCGGCGGGCAAGGGGAAATCCAGCCGATTTTTCCCGAACTATTCCTCCCCCGCACACCCAAAACCTCGCCATCAATTGTATTTTGCGAAGGAATGTTCCATGCGACATAGTGCACAAAATTCCCGCCTGGCGCATCCGGATCATCAACTATTAGCACCAAACTCTTTGCAAACTTGGGCAAACCGCCGATTTCAAGCGAAGGAAAAATTCCCTTCCCATCGCACGTGAAAACGCCGGGCATTTTTTCGTTGTTCCGAAAATCAGGGCACTTCACAACCAGGTTATCCAAAAAAAATCCTCTCCAAAATAATTAACCCCTAACCATTTTTTTAGGGGCTCGCTCAACGCTTTTTTCGCCAAATTAAGATTTATTTGGATTTTTCGCCATTTTTGCTTTTGGTTCAACATTTTTATACTCGAAAAACCTTACAC
>JANLHD010000086.1 GCA_024653865.1 archaeon
AAGCCCCGGAAAAAAAATTCTCGCGGTGGTGGGCGCGGGGCACATCGAAGGGATAAAACAGAACCTCGGAAAAGAACTCGACGTCGCAAAAATTTCAACCACACAAAATGGGCTAAATTACTGGAAGCTCATCGCATATGCGATACCCGTTATTTTCGCGGTGACCCTTGTCTACTTGTTTTTTACAAAAGGAACCGGGGTCACGCTCATGGCGCTCGCATACTGGTTCCTTGCGACCGGCATTCTTGCCGCGCTCGGTGTGATACTGGCGCGCGGGCACATGCTCTCGGCAATCGCGGCATTCCTCGCGGCGCCCCTGACCACGCTCCACCCGCTGATTGCGGCGGGATGGGTGGCGGGATACGTCGAGGCAAAGATGAAGAACCCGAAAATAAAGGACTTCGAGAACCTTAGGAACCTGAATTCATTCGATGACTTCACAAAAAATCGGGTGACCAAAATACTCCTCGTGGTCGCCGGCGCGAACCTTGGGGCAACAATCGGAACGATCCTCGCATTCCCGCTCATCGCATCACTCTTCGCGTGAACCGCTCAATCGCACCACTCTTCGCGTGAAAAAAATTAGATTAAATTTACTTTTTCTTCAGGGGCAAAACTTCCCCTTCCGACTCTTGCTTCATAGGGTAAGTTATTATTTGCCAAAAATGAATTATTGAATTATGCCCAGAGGGAGAAGAGAAAAAATCAATGTGGAGGTAATCCATAGAAACCAACATCTCCTTGATCGAGCCATGGTACTGGCGGAAAATACCGCGAACAGGTTTTATCACAGATATCAAACAATCTTTGAGGCGGCAGGAATGTCAAGGGATTCCGTAAAGGATTTTGCAATAAATAAAATCCCGGCAGTTCTAGGCGCCTATGATGAAAGTAGGCGCAAATTTGATAGCTTTGCCATAACCTCATTTGAAAACGCATCAAAAAATGCCCTAAAAAAAGCGGTAATTAAGTCCAGGTACCACGCCAGGTATCAGCCCAAGCACACTCCTAACCCCAGGCAAATTATGGAGGCTACCACGGAAATTCGCCAAATGTTAAGCCACGCAATTGATGAGGCAAATTTATCGGAAGAAAAAGGAAGAAGGCTTAAGGCTTATTTTTACTACATCATGGATCACGGGTCGCCTTCCTCCTACGCAAGAGTTTTGTCGGAGAAATTTAACATGACCGAAGGCGCGGTCAGAACAGATATACACAGGAGCCTAACAAGGGTTAGAAATACGCCGACCCTACAAAAATACAGGGAAGAGCTTGGCCTATAATCACTTCTTCAGGTAGGGCAAAACAGAGCCGTTTGCCTGCGCCTCGGAAATTAGTTTCTTCGCATAGAGGGCGCGCTGCACAAAACCTACCGCGGAAATCAATGCAACAAGGTAGAGCGAGAGCTCGAACGGGGAAATGAATTCCGCGCCCGCAAAAAATATTTGCCCGAAAAGCCCGAACACGAAAAGCAGCATCCTGTCGGAATGCTCCCCCAAACCCGGCCAATCCCGGTTGTCGGTTATTATCACGAGCGCAACGCGCGGCTTTGCATAACTCGCAAGCATGGCAAGGCCAAGCGCAAAAATCGCTGCAATCGGGAACACGAACGCCGCACCGATGAACAAAATTGTCTCAACAAGCTTGTCGATAATCGTCTCGAAATAATTCCCCCAAAGAGAATCCTTTTTTTGGATGCGCGCAACCTCGCCGTCGAACAAATCCACACAAACCGCGAGCAATGAAAAAATGAACGCGGAGGGGAAATCCTGCATGTAAATAAAATAAGCGGCAACAATCGCGAGCACGGCGCCGGAAAATGAAAAAAAGTTCGGCGCAACCCCAAGGCGCGCAAAAGGCGTTGCAATAAGCTCCGTGAATTCCTTCAATTTTGGCCTGAATGAACCCAGCATTGCAACCACAAAAAATTGCCCTTCCGCGGGCAGTATTATGACACTATTATTACTCTTATATATTAGAAAGTATTAAACTATTTTCACCGCAGTATAAAATTGGGCAAAAGTGGCTTTTATGGTTATGGACGTAAAAAAAATCCGCGAAGATTTTCCCCGCCTGCAGAAAGGCGATGGGCTCATATACTTCGACAACGCCTCAACCAGCCTAAAGCCTAGGCAGGTAATTGACGCGGTTGTGAACTATTACACCGATGTCGCCGGAAACACCGGAAGGGGAAGCCACAGGAGCTCGCAAAAGGCAACAATGCTCGTTGAGGAAGCGCGCGGGGACGTTTCAAAGCTAATAGGCATAAAACCAACCGAACTCGCATTCACAAGAAACACGACCGAAGGGATAAATGCGATTGCGGTCTCGCTTGAACGCATGGGGCACTTCCATGAAGGCGATGAAATAATAGTTTCCGCAATGGAACACCACGCAAACCTAATCCCCTGGCAGGAACTCGCAAAGCGCACCGGCGCAAAACTAAAAATTGCCCCCCTCAAAGAGGATTACACCCTCGACATGCAGGCATTGGAAGGAATGGCTGGCAAAAGAACCAAATTGGTTTCAATGTGCCACGCATCAAACACTGTGGCGACAATAATTCCCGCACAGGAAGTCGCAAAGATTGCAAGGGATGCTGGTGCGCTCTTTTTGCTCGACGGCGCACAAAGCGTGCCGGATTTCGAAGTGAACCCGAAAAAAATCGGGTGCGATTTTTTGGTTTTTTCCGGGCACAAAATGCTAGGGCCCACCGGAGTCGGGGCGATGTATGCAAAGCCGGAATTGATGGAAAAAATGCCCCCATATAATTACGGCGGCGGCATCGTGAAAAAGGTCACCTACGAAAAAACCGTGTACGAAACAGGGCCGCAAAAATTCGAGGCGGGCACGCTTGCGATTGCGCAAATAATCGGCTTCGGCGAGGCGGCGAGATATTTGCGGCGCGTTGAATTGGGCAACGTGCATGCACACGCGAAAAAATTGCTCTCGCACGCGCTCCAAAAATTGGGCGAAATCGATGGCATAAAAATCTACGGCCCGCAAAATCCCGAAAAGCAGCGCTCGATCGCATTATTTGAATGCGTTGGAATGGACCCCGTGGATTTGGCAATAGGCCTTGACGAATCCAAAAACATTGCAATCAGGAGCGGACTGCATTGCGCGGAACCAATTGTTGCCAGCATAAACCCGAAGGGGCTCGACAGGGCTAGCTTCTATTTGTACAACACGATTGATGAAATCAACATCTTCGCCGAAGAGGTCAAATCCATAACAAAGGCTTTCAGGTAAAGCTGTTGCACTTCCCCGATTTCCTCGCCACAAAATTATTCACTCAAGCTCGAAAGGCGGCTTGAATTGAGGCGTTTTTTTTGTAAAATCGCGATTCCGAAGCGCCTCTATCCTTTCATATCTAATCTGTGCGGGCATTTTGTTTAGCCTCAATAAAAAATCCAGAAGTTCCTGATCTTCTCTCTGAACCGCCTCTATTTCCGCTATGGCTTTTGCGGACGCCTTATGCCTTTTGCCCAGCTCAACAAGGTCGCGAATACTACTCACATGAGAAGATGCGAGGCCAATGGCAATTTTTAATGCGCCATCAAGCACCAAGTGCCGATTTGAAAAATCTCGCCCACCACCAGTTACCCCAATTACAAGCCCACGCATGTCACCTTTTTGAACAATGCCATTCAAATCCAAAATAAGAGCGGCTGTTTCCTCCACAGAAATTTTTTTGTTGGGATTCGCCCTAACCTTAGCCCTCAAATCCCTATGAAATAAGTTCATGGCGCGATGCAACCAAAAATCAGTGCCTTTGCTTTTCAAAAATTGCAATTCCTTCAGCGCCTGAATGTCAGCTGCCATAAACTGCCTTTCATGCGCGGCGGATGCAAAACTCATTTCGGATTGATACTCACGTGCCTGTTTTCGGTGGGAATCAATCCTTGAACGCAAGTCAGATTCAGCCCTTTTAAAATCAAAACCAAGTTCGCCAAATCTCCTAAGGGCCCACTCCCTGGGAGAAACTACTATCGGCAAGTATCCTTTGTCAAAACCACTTGTCAAAACGCGGGCTTTTCTCGTGGCTTTTCTCGTTGATTTTGCCGAAACCATAAAGTGACAAGGAATATGTTAGATATAAAATCTTTCATTAGGAACGCCTAAATCAGCTGCGCAATAAAAATCGCCGCGACACCCTGAATGGAACTAATCACAACAAACCTATCCTTCCACCTTTCACTGTTTTCAACAAACGCTAGCAAGCCAATCTTTGTGATGTAATAAATCGTCAGGGTTTTCGCGCCAAACAATGCAACGCCCGAAAGATACCCCCAAGCATCCCACAGCCACATCGCAACCACAAAAACAAGGAAATTTCTCACAAAATTTTTCTCTCCGAAAATCACGTGCGTAACCAGCGCGAAAGCAAATAGCCAAAACAAGTGCTCTTGCACAAAGGCAATTATCCAACCAAAGTTGAATGAAGCAATTTGGGCAAAAAATTCCACAATGTACATTTCAGAACCTATTGTATGTAACTTCAGCCAATACGAGCAGGAAAGTGAAAAGAAAACCTGCCGCGGTATACATTGTGGCGGCAAAGAAATCTATTCCAAAGGCAAGGGCAATCGGGCCAATCAAATATACGCCGGCGGTAATGTAGAGCGAGTCCACAAAGTTGCGCAAAACCATATAACTAATGCATTAGAGGCGATTTATGGCGATTTAGTGACATATGCCCTAATTTTGGCCAAAAAACACATTAAAATTAACTAATTCACGTTAATAGTTAACTATATATAGTGGTTTTGGGGCATTTATTATATGAAGGAAATAACCATCGGAGTCTACCATCACGACTGCTGGGGCTCGGAGAGCTCCGAGAAATTCCCGGAAAGCATCGCAACCGAGAAGGGGCCGGTAATCATTTCCGAACTCGGCGACGGGCAAAAAAAGGTTTACTGCACAATGGAGGTAAACTTTTGCGACAACAAGCAAAGGGACGGCTACCTCGAATACATCAAAAAGCACCCGGTAATGGGCGAGTGCAACGTGATTTACAAAAAAGATTCAAAGGCGCTAATCAGCACCACCTGGGAAGGCAGCACCAGCTACGGCACGGTCATGGGCAAGAATTGCACCTACACGGCGCCAATCACACAAGAACTCGGCGGCTACGAAACCCACACGGTAATCGCAAAAAATCCGAACGATTTGAAAAAACTTTTGGGCGAACTCGAAATACTCGGGGAAGTAAAAATGCTCCGGGTCAAAAACGAAGTCGAGCAAAACAACCCCTATGGACTCACAGAAAAACAGGCAAAGGCGCTTAGAATCGCGCGCGCTCTTGGCTATTACACCTGGCCGCGCAAGGTCGGCCTCGAAGAAATGGCAAAGGCAAGTGAAACCTCCAGAAGGGCGTTCCAGGAAAACTTAAGGAAAGCAGAGGCAAAAGTTTTTCCCCAAACAATCAGGGAACTCGGCGCCTAATCGATTTCCCGCACGCCTTCCATATCCGCACCGCACACGTGGAACTGCGCCTCACGGCCACTCTTTTGAAACGCCTCTTTCATTGCACCGCCTATTTGGGGCGCAATTTCCCTGCTGTTCGTGATTGCAAACATCGTGGGCCCCGAACCTGAAATCGAGCACCCATCCGCGCCCGCATCAATCGCGGATTTCTTCACCGAATCAAAGCCGGGGATCAAATGCTTTCTCGCGGGCTCGACAATCACATCGTCAATCGCCTTGGAGAGAAGCGAATAATCATTCTTCGCAAACGCCGCGGCAATAATCGCCGCATTCGCCATATTGTGAACAAAACTCTTCAAAGGCACGTGCTGCGGCACAACTTTTCTCGCATCGCGCGTTAGCACCTTGTACTTTGGCACCGCAACAACGACCACGAGTTCTTCAATGCAGCCGAGTTTCGTGACATCCAAGGGACCGCCATTGCGCACAATGGTCGCGCCACCCAACAAGCACGGCGCGGTATTGTCGGCAAAATAAGCCCCGCTCACAAACTCCTCTCCCAAGGTAGCGGGGTGGATTAGCTGTTCTTTTGTAAGCGCATTGCCATAAAGCGCATTCGCGGCAAATGCCCCCGCGCATGCGGAGGACGCGCTGCTTCCAAGCCCTGAGCCCGCTGGAATGCCCTTTTTAATTTTTAATTCAACCCCGCCTTTGGCACCCGCCAATTTTAGCGCCTCCCTTGCGCCAATGCCCGCGGTGTTGCGGCCCGCATCAAGAGGAATTCCATCCTGGCCAGAAACTTCCGAAATAACAACCCCTGAATCAATCTTTCTTGCAAGAACCGTGTCGCCAAGCCCGTTTATTGCAAGGCCCAATACATCAAAGCCCGGGCCAAAATTCGCCACGGTTGCCGGCGCAAAAAACTTTTTCCACGCCATCAAAAAAGCCCCAAATCCTTTTCGATTGCGCCAATGGATGCGTCAAGCACGCTTATTGTGTTCGCAAAATTATTTTTTTTGTCCTTGTGGTAATCGGCAATTGCATTCGAGAATTTTGCGCCGTGCGCGGTGAGAATGACAACGGTTTTCTCATCCTCTTTTATGGTGCCTTTTTCCGCAAGCTTTTTGAGGCCGGCGAGCGCGGCGCCCGAATTCGGGCACACAGAGATTCCGGAAGCGTCCACAATCGCTTTTGCATCCATCAATTCCGCATCCGAAACCTGCTCCATGACGCCTTTGAAATGCATGAGTTCGCGCCTCGCCTTCTCGAAGCTCACGGGGTCGCCGATCTGGATTGCGGAAGCGTAGGTTTTTTTTGCAAGAACCGGCTCGAGGCCCGACCAATTGTTTGCAAAAGAATTGTAAAGCGGGTTCGCGGCCATTGTTTCCACACCCGCAACGCGCGGCAGTTTTTCTATGATGCCAAGTTCCTTGAGTTCGCGAAGGCCCTTGCACAAGGCGGAAACATTCCCCGCATTACCAACTGGAATGACAAACCAATCCGGAACCTCCCACTTCAATTGGTGCAAAGTTTCGAGCCCGATAGCCTTTTGCCCCTCAATACGAATGCTGTTCATGGAATTGAGCAGATAAATACCGTGCTTTTGCGTGAGCTGTTGCACGAGCTTCATGCACCCGTCAAAATCTGTTTTGAGCCCAAGGGTTTTCGCGCCATAAGAGATTGCCTGCGAGAGCTGTTCGAAACTTATTTTTTCGTGCGGCAGCAAAACAAGCGATTCTATTCCCGCGCGCGCCGCATACGCCGCCATCGAAGCAGAGGTGTCGCCGGTAGATGCACACGCAACCCTTTTCACGCCCAATTGTTTCGCCCAGGAAACCCCAGCAACCATGCCACGGTCCTTGAATGAAAGCGTGGGGTTCATTCCCTCGTGCTTTAGAAGCAAATCGCGCACTCCGAAATACTCGCGCAATTTTTTGTCCGCAAGGTAAAGCGGCGTGTCCCCTTCGTTTAACGAAACAAGGTTTTTGCCATCAAGATCCGGAAGAAGAAAATCCTTGTAGCGCAAAAACGCGGGCTTATCCCTGCCGGAATCGAATGCGCGTTTCCAATCCTGCACGGAGCGGTTGAACGAGGAATGATTTGGTATTACTTCAAGCAATTCGCCATTATTGGCGCGATACCTTATCTCTTCGGCACCATACTCTTCCTTTCCGGAAAGGCTGCGCAGCACCATCCTTGGCATAAACAACAAAAAAGGCGATGTGTTTTAAAGGCAATCAGCGAAAAACCTACTTTTTTGTGTCCGCGACTTCGATGCCCTCAACATTGTCCATTATCTCGTCAACCTTTATGCGCATCAAATGCTCCGGGTCGCCGCCACCGCACACAACCTCTTCTTTTGCAAGCACTGCCTTGTCGATGAAAGTGCGGATTCCGTAAATGGAAACAGGGGGGACGCCTCCGACCTCAAAGCCGGTTATTTCAATTACCTCGGCGGGCTCCGCGAGACGCACATCACTTGCACGAACAAGTGCCTTTATCTTCGAAAAATCAATCATATCCTTTCCGAGCAAAATCACGAGAATCGGCTCGCCTTGCGAACTCATCAAAAGAATGGTTTTTGCAACACCCTCCGGGTCGCCGCCGGATTTTGCCGCGGCCTGGGCCGCGGTGTGAACTTCCTTGTCGCACGCGAATATTTGTGCGGCTAGCCTGTTGACGCGGATGAATTCCTGCAAAAAATCCCTCATATAAAATAAGCAAAACGAAAGGATTTTATTGCAACGCACCAACCAAAAAAATTTGCGATTGCCTAAAAATTTTGTGGTTTGACATAATTTAAGCTTTTTGCGACAACATTTTCTGCAATGCGCGCAATCGGGGCTTTTCGGAAAAACGTGTGGTACCTAATAGGCGCCTCGAGGGGCGGGCCCATGCGGGCACGAATCATAATGAACCTGCTCGAGCGCCCGCTCAACGCAAACCAGTTGACAAAAAAAATTGGCGCGGATTATTCAACCATTAGGCACCACCTCGAAGTGCTCCAGAAAAACAACTGGATAACATCGGGTGACGAAAAATACGGAGTTTTGTTCTTCCCCACATTCACGGACGAGGAAAAAGAGGAGTTTGCCGCGATACTTGAAAAAGTTGGGAAAAAGCTTAAAACATAGTAAAGGGGAGTGTTTTGTATGGACATGGGAATGACAATAATATTCGAGGCAATCAACGCGCTCTTGCTGGTGTTTTTGCTCTCGGTATACGTAAAAAATTACGTGGAAATGAAAACCAGCCTGGGATTTGGGCTCATAATATTCTCCGCATTTTTGCTCGCGCAAAACCTGCTCGCGGCATACTTCCACGCATCCATGATTGAATACTATTCCGGAGACGTCGTGATGCACGCATTCATACTAAGCGCCGCGGAAACGCTCGCGCTTGCGGTGCTTGCGTGGGTAACGTGGCGCGAATAGGCGCAAAAACTGGAATAATTCTGGAAAAACTTTTTAAACGAACAAACCCAAATCCATCCAATAAGACAACTTAAAGGGGAGGAATTTTTTTGAAAAACATTCTGGCACTAACACTGGTTGCAATGGCATTTTTTTCGGGGTGCATAATCCCCGGATTTGAATCCGCGGACGCAATGCAAAACCAAGACGCAATGGACAAAAAAGACGCAATGCAAGACGGCTCAATCAATGCCCCCGCGGGCAATGGGGACGCTATGGACTCGGATGCAACGGGCAAGGGCGATTCCATGGAAGGCGAAGCGATGGCAAAAAATGAGTACAAGAGATATTCAAAGGCACAGTTTGATGCCACAATTGCGCAGGGCAGGCCCATAATGCTCGAGTTTTATGCGGATTGGTGCCCGAACTGCGCACAGCAAAAGCCCGTGAACGAAGAGGCTTTCGCCGGCGGCAAAATGCCGCAGAACTCAGTAGGGTTCTTTGTGCACTATAAGGACACGTCCGAAAATGACGAGGACCGCGACGCGGCGAGAATGCATGGAATAACCTACCAGCACACAAGGATATTCATTGATGCACAAGGAAATACGGTTTCCAAAAAGACAGGTTATTCTTCCGAAGAGCAGCTTGTTGCGGAAATGAACAAGGCGGCAGGAATCTAAAATGGATGACGCCCGCACGAGAATAATAATCAGCAGCGTTTTTTTCGTGCTGGGCTTTTCCACAATATTCGCGGCACTCGGGGTTCTTCTCCAAAGCGCCCTTTCCGGCGTAGCCTACGACGCGCAAAACATCCTGCGGTATGTGGGCGGGGCAATCATAATATTCTTCGGGCTTCTAATGATGGGAATCGTCAAAGTCGATTTTCTCCAAAGAGAGCACAAATTGAAGGTAAAAAAAACAAGGTTCCAATACGTGAGCTCATTTCTTTTCGGCGGGGCGTTCGCGGTCGGATGGACCCCGTGCGTCGGCGCTGTCCTTGGCGCCGTGCTAACGCTTGCGGCAACGCAGCCCCAAACAGCATTTCCCCTCATGCTCTCATACTCAATAGGGCTTGGTGTGCCTTTCATAATTGCGGCAATATTCATCTCCCAAGCTAAGGGCACAATAAAAAAACTCTCGCCATACCTTCACACGCTAAACCTGGTGTTCGGGGCAATCATAGTGATTCTTGGAATCATGGTTGCAACCGGAACTCTTAGCATACTCGCAAGCCAACTGCAATTCGAAAACATTTTCTTTGCAAACGCAATGCCAAGCGACGGTTCGATCGGCGAAGTGACACTTGTGCTCGCATTCCTTGCGGGAATAGTGTCCTTTTTGAGCCCGTGCATTCTCCCGATAGTGCCCGCATACCTTACCTTTATTGCGGGAACCTCGCTCAATGAGGCGGCACAGAAAAAGGAAGTGGCGTGAATGGAACTCAAGGCAAACGACCCCTTAATTCTCGCGGCAATTGCAATAATCATAATCGGCGCAATAATCTTGGTCGACTCCACAAAGGCAAACATTGGCGCACCCGAACCAATTGTGGTTGACAAAAGCGGATTCCAAAAAGCCCCCGAACTAACGGGGCTTGCGGGATATATCAACACGGATTCAAACATTTCACTTTCAGCCCTGGAGGGCAAGGTCGTGCTCATTGATTTCTGGACCTACTCTTGCATAAACTGCATACGGACAATCCCATACCTCAATTCATGGCATGAAAAATATGCGGATGACGGGCTTGTGATTATCGGAGTTCACTCCCCAGAATTCGAATTCGAGAAGAAAAAAGAAAACGTGCAAAACGCGGTTGATGAATACAACATCAAGTACCAGGTGGTTCTGGACAATGATTTTGCCACATGGAGGGCGTATGCGAACAGGTACTGGCCGCACAAATTCCTCGTGGATGCGCAAGGATACATCAGGTACGATCACATCGGCGAGGGAAGCTACGGGGAAACCGAAGAAAAAATTGTCGAACTCCTCAAGGAAAAAAATTCCGCACCCGACGACCAAATGGGCTTGGCAGAAATTGAAGGCACGGATTTTTCCAAAATAGCGACACCCGAGATTTACTTCGGCTACAATTTCTTCCGCCCCCAATCTCCGCAAATAGGGAACATTGAGGGCGTGCACACAGAGCAACAAACAGCATACGAATACCCTTCACGCGCTTCGCGCGAAACTTTCAGGGACAATACCCCTTATCTCGGCGGCACGTGGACGGTGCTTGGGGATTATTCAAAACTTAACTCCGAAACGGGAATGGTCGGGCTCGTGTTCACCGCAAAAAAAGCGAACATTGTTGCGGGCGCGCCCAAGGGGGCACAACTCACAATAATGCTCGACGGCGCCCAAATTTTGGAATCGGAATACGGGAGCGATGTTGAACTCGCGGATGGAAAGCCAATTGTCAGAATCTCGGAGCAGCGGCTCTACAACATTGTGGACGCAAAAAATTACTCCAAAAAAACCCTTGAATTCAAAATATCCGGAGAGGGTTTTGAGCTATACACATTCACATTCGG
>JANLHD010000089.1 GCA_024653865.1 archaeon
CGCGTGCTTTGTTTCATCACCAAAAGTCCTGCGCATTTGCCTGTGCACGCTGCCGTTTAGCGCATGGTAGCAATCATTCGCCGCGCCTCCGAAACTCTCAACCATTACATGTTCCCCTGATTTTCTTTGTGCCGCAATCGATTTTAATGACTCCAAAAACTCTTTTCGATATGAACCAAAGCTGCGGATGTTGCCGCTTGGCATTATGGCGTGCAGCTTCGAGGCATCATTAGGAAAATACTTGCGTTGAAGCAACTGGAATTGTTCAAATTCCACAAAATTTTCGCAAAGCAAAATAAAATGAGTATCTCCACTGGCCATCCGCTCGCGCAAAAGCCCCGCAACACGATGGGTGCTTTCCCTGCCATCAAGCGCGTGTATCCCGACAACAATGTTCACCAAATCGCCCCCGATGAATCACAAATTTTCCTCTGCTCTCTTCAGCCTCTCAAAAGTATCGGTGGTGAACCACTTTCCCGTGTGCATAAAACCGAAAAGTTTCCCCCGCGCGGCGAGCTGGGGGAACATGGTTTTCTCAATCATGCAAAATCCCTTGGGGAGGTGCGAAAGCCCACCCCTCTCTATTATGTAGCATCCTGCATTGGCTAGCTTGCTTGGCGCATCCTCTTGCCTTGGCTTTTCCACAAATTCCGAAATCCTCTCGCCGTGCAGTTTCGCAATCCCGTAGCTTGAAACATCCTCAACCTCCACAAGTGCAAGTGTTGCCATTGCCCCGTGCTTTGCGTGCCTTTGCGCCATCGCGGTAACGTCAAAATCAGCTATGTTGTCCCCGTTTAGCATCGCAAACCTTTCTTCAAGCATTTCCCTTGCCGCCTTCAGTGCGCCCCCGGTTCCCAGCGCTTCCTTTTCCACGGAGTACTTTATGGAAATCCCAAGCCACGACCCGTCGCCGAATTTTTCCTCGATTTTTTCGTGCAAATACCCGGTTGCAAGAATGACCTCGTCAACCCCGTGCTCAATAAGGTTTTCGAGCGCATATTGCAGAATTGGCTTGCCGCGAACCTCAATCAGGGGCTTTGGAATTTTTTCGGTCAAGGGCCTTAGCCTTTCGCCTTTTCCGCCCGCAAGGACAAATGCCTGCCTCACCATGCACAATACTTCTCCTTTCGGACTAATAATTCTTTTGCGCAATAACTTTTGGCATCATCTTTTGCCAGGTTTCGTACCAATTTCTTTAAAATGGTGATGCAACCCCAACTATTGTAACTTCTCATTATTTCCGCCTGGAAACAGGAAAGGCAGAAATCCACATCAAAGGGTTATTCAATGGAAATATCCGTATTCGGCACGGGCTACGTTGGCCTGGTTGCGGGGGCATGCCTCAGTGACCTTGGAAACACAGTCACGTGCGTTGACATAGACGAAAAAAAAATCGAGGCGCTCAACCGTGGGAACGTCCCCATATACGAGCCGGGCCTTGAGGAATTGGTCAAAAAAAACCACGCCGAAAAAAGGCTCTTTTTCACAACCAATTCAGTTGAGGCAATCCAAAATTCGCGGATAATTTTTATCGCCGTGGGCACCCCGCAGGACGAAGCAGGCCGCGCGGAACTCAAGTACGTAATCCAGGTGGCGCAAACAATTGCAAAAAATGCGAACTCGCCCAAAATCATTGTTGACAAAAGCACCGTCCCCATAGGCACCGCGAAAAAAGTGCAGGACCTTGTGCGTTCAATCACAAGCCATGAAATCGACGTGGTCTCAAACCCGGAATTTTTACGCGAAGGCACCGCGGTGCGCGATTTTTTGGAGCCCGACCGCGTGGTAATAGGCGCGTACAACGAAAAATCCGCGGACACAATAGGGCTTCTCTACAAGCCGCTTGGAAAGGAAATCCTTTTCACCTCGCCCGAGAGCGCCGAAATGATAAAATACGCATCCAACGCCTTTTTGGCGACAAAAATTTCATTCATAAACGAGATAGCAAACCTTTGCGAAAAAACCGGCGCCGACGTCTGTGAAGTCGCAATGGGCATGGGCCTCGACCCGCGCATTGGAAAGCAATTCCTAAATGCAGGCGCGGGCTACGGGGGCAGCTGCTTTCCAAAGGACGTTGCCGCCCTTCAGCGCATTGCACAGGACCATGATTTGGAAATGAAAATCGTGCACGCGACCCAGCAGGTTAATGCCGGCCAAAAAATAGTCCCCGTGGAAAAACTGCGCCGCGAATTCGCTTCGCTCGCGGGAAAAAAAATCGTGGTTTTGGGTCTTGCATTCAAGCCCAACACCGACGACATGCGCGAGGCGAGCTCGGTTGAAATCATCAGGGCACTCTCAAAGGAGGGCGCAAGAATCTGTGCAATCGACCCGATTGCGGAAGAGAACGCGAAAAAAATCCTCGCGGGGACAAAAGGACTCGAATTCGAAAAGGATCCGTACAAGGCGGCAAAAAATGCGGACGCAATAATTTTGGCGACCGAGTGGAACGAGTTTTTGGAACTCGATTTTGCAAGAATAGGAAAAGAAATGAAATCAAAAATACTCGTTGATGCAAGGAACGTTTACGACAAAAAAACGCTTATGGGGCTTGGCTTCAAGCACCAGGGAATAGGAAGGTGAAACAATGAAGGCGCTCATACTCGCGGCGGGATATGCAAAGAGGCTCTGGCCACTCACAAAAAACAGGCCAAAGCCATTGCTCGAGGTCAAGGGAAAGCCAATAATAGAGCACATAATTTCGCAATTCAAGGACATCCCGGAAATCGACGAGGTTTTTGTGGTCACGAACGAAAAATTCTCCCTCACTTTCGAGCAGTGGGCGGATGAATTCGACTCAAAGCTCCCGATAAAAATCATCAACGACATGACAACCTCCAACGAGGACCGCATGGGCGCGGTCGGGGACATGCATTACACCATCAAGGAAGTCGGCATCGACGACGACCTCATGGTTATCGCCGGCGACAACCTCTACGAGTACAAGCTAGCGCAGTTCCACAAATTCTTCAGGGAAAAAAAGGCGTCCGTTGTCGCATGCAAGGACATGGAAAACATTGAGGAGGTGCGCGAAAAATTCGGCGTCGTCGACATAGACAAGGCAGGCAAAATAATCGGCTTTGAGGAAAAGCCAAAGAACCCGAAGAGCGCGCTTGCCGCAACAGCCTGCTACATTTTTTCGCGCGAGGACGTTAGGGAAATATCAAAGTACATCGATTTCGAAAACCCGCCGGACAACGCCGGGGATTTCGTGAAATGGCTAGCGAACCACAAGAGTGTTTATGCTTTCGTGTTCAGGGAAAAATGGTTCGACATAGGCTCTTTTGAAAACCTCGGCAAGGCAAGGGAGGAATTCAATGGCTAAAAGAATAGGTGTTGCCGGCGGGGCCGGATTCATAGGCTCCCATCTTTGCGAATCCCTTGTTGGCGAAGGCAATGAGGTCGTATGCATCGACAGCCTAATCACAGGGGACAGGAAGAACATTTCATTGCTTGAGGGCAAGGGCTGCGATTTTTTGGAGCATGACATTTCCAAACCCGTCCGCATTCCGGGAAGTATTTCCCAAGTTTACAACCTCGCATCTCCCGCATCGCCGATTGATTATCAGGAAAAGCCGCTTGAAACCCTGATGGCCGGCTCCTTTGGCGTGAAAAACCTTTTGGATTTGGCGCGCGAAAAAAACGCGAAGTATCTTTTCGCATCCACCTCGGAAGTTTATGGGAACCCGTTAGAGCATCCGCAGAAAGAATCTTATTGGGGCAACGTGAACCCCATAGGCCCGCGCTCGTGCTATGATGAGGCAAAAAGGTTTGGCGAAGCAATGTGCGTTTCCTACAGCTCCGTGCACAAAACCGACGTCAAAATCGCGCGCATCTTCAACACCTATGGCTCGCGCATGCGCAAAAACGACGGCCGCGTGGTGCCGAACTTCATAGATCAGGCCCTTCATAAAAAACCCCTTACGGTTTACGGCAAGGGCGACCAGACGAGGAGTTTTTGCTTTGTGGGCGACATGGTTCTTGGGCTAAGCGCACTTATGGGCTCCCAAGAACGCGGGCCAATCAATTTAGGAAACCCGAAAGAAACCACTATACAAGAACTTGCAGAACTCATAATTTCCCTGTCAAAAAGCCCTTCAAAAATCGTTTACAAGGGCCTTCCAATAGACGACCCGGAGAGAAGGCTCCCCGACATTTCGCTTGCCAAACAAAAGTTGGGCTGGGGGCCGAAAATTGGGCTTGAGGACGGCCTGCTGCGCACTATAAAGTTTTTTTCTGCGGATTAGAATTTTTTTCCCCGGCAACTCCCGGCACGGCAACGAAAATAATGCTAATTCCAAAAGGAAACGCAATCCCTTTTTTGATGCACCAATTTTCCAGCCGCAATATTGCTTCCAAAAAACTGTTCACTGGCCCCGGGGTCTTGGAAACGTCGGACCCGGATTCCTTTCCGAACCGCCTTTTAATTATTTTTACCGCGGCTATGGGCGCAAAAAGAAAAAAATTCCAATAAGAACAAAATTTCGCGTCAAAGCCCGCGGCCTCCAGTTTTTTTCGCAATCCATTTTTTTCATATCTCCTGTAATGCCCGCACAATTCATCGTGCCTTGAAAAGAGGAATTGAAACGCCGGAACCGTGAGCACAAGGCGCCCGTCTTTGTTGAGCATTTTTTTGATTTTTTTTAGCGCCGCGCCATCATCTTCAATGTGCTCGAGCACATCGGCAGCCAAAATAACGTCGTACTTTTTATTTGTCCTAAAATCCTCAAGCGAGGAATTGTAAATGGACAGCCCTTTTTTTTGCGCGGATTGTGCCGCCTTTTTGTTGATTTCAACGCCCTCCACCAATATGCCCCTTTTCTTTGCCGCCAGCATATTGTTTCCGGTTCCGGGGCCAACCTCAAGCATTGTGCGAGCCGCATTGGGCACAAAACCCGCCAAAAGTTCGGCCCTTGCCTTATACCACCAGTGAGTTTTTCCAAACTTCTCCATTTTATCCAGTTCGCCCTCATCCATGCCGCTAACCCCTGAGCACTAAAATCGTTTATATTGTTATGCGCTATTTTAATTAAATTGCCGCCTAATAATTTCACAAAGGTGTTGTTTTATTGCAAAGGACCTAAGCCTGGTATTTCCCTGCTACAATGAGTCACCGATATTCGAGGATTCGGTGAACCGCATAAGCCGTTACCTAGGCGGCACGCGGCTTGATTATGAAGTGATTTTTGTCGAGGATAGAAGCGCCGACAACACAAAAGAACTGATACAAAAAGCCGTGAAAAAAAACCGGCGCTTCAGGGCAATTTACCACGAAAAAAATACCGGAAGGGGCGGCTGTGTAGCCGATGGCTTTAGGGCGGCAAATGGCGAAGTGGTGGGGTACCTTGACATTGACCTCGAAATCGCGCCCTCCTATGTTCTTGAGATGTATGCCGCGGTAAAGAACGGCTCCGATGCGGTTTGCGCGGTAAGGTCATACGAGTTTACCGTCAAGAACTTTTTCAGAAACTTCCTTCATTTTGTTTACCTTGTGTTTTCAAAATTCCTCCTTGCACTTCCTGTTTCTGACCCCAATGCCGGCTGCAAATTTTTTGACAGAAAAAAAATCCTGCCAATCCTCGGCCGCGCCGTGGACACCCATTGGTTTTGGGACACCGAAATAGTGAAGAGGGCACAGCTCGCGGGACTGAAGGTGACTGAAATCCCGGTGCTTTATGTTGCAAACACAAAAAAGAAAAGCAGCGTCAGGGTTTTTTCGGACACGCTGCACTTTGTTTCACGCGTGCTGTGGCTGAAAAAAGAGCTAAGAGAGGTGCGCAAATGATTTCAGGCAGGCACATAAACGCGCTTTTGGTTTTTCTCTCCATAACAACAATCATCTCCCTCTGGAGCCTCTACCTCTACAGGTTCGCCCCCGTCATAATCGTGGCCGCGGCTGCCCTAACCTTTATTGCATCCAAAAAAATTGATTTCGGAAAAGAAGCCATCTCGCCGGCGGCACTTGGAATCGCGCTGCTTGTGGCTTTGCTTGCAGCCTACCCATTTTTCCTGAACAATTTTGTCGACGCAAGCGCCGACCCGGCGGCCCATATAAGCAGCCTTGCAATAGGCGCCACAATGCCGCAGACATACGCGCCTTTTTCACAGTTCGAATACCGCTATCAAATAGGCTTTCCCCTCCTCGCAAAGGCTTTCATTGACGTTTTCCCGTTCGCAACAAGCAACGCAATAATTTGGTTCCTGGGAATTTTGTTTGCATTCCTGCAGGCTCTGCTCATCTACCTTGCGGCAAAAAAGTTTTTTGCCGGGGAAAAGGCGGGGCTTATCGCCGCGGCGCTGTTCGTTGGCTCGAAAATAGTTTTCCAGAACATGTACTGGGGCCAGTACACGTTCCTCATGGCGACGGTTTTTTTTCTTGCCGCAGCATTGGCTTTTTCCGGCAAGAGCAGGCTCGCGTGGATTTATTTGCCCATGGCATTTATTTCCCATCCGGGAGTGGCATTCTATGCGCTAATATTTTTCGCCCTATGGGCCATTATCAACAAGGATTTCCCCGGCACTGCAAAGCTCTTCATTTCCGGCTTTTTGGTCATTCCCGCCTTTTTTGTCAGCTACATCCACTTCCTCACAAACATTGGCGCCGAGCAAACAGCCCCACTCTCACCAAGCCTTGTCGGACAGGCCGCATCGACTTTCCCCCTTTGGATTGGCGGGCTTATTTTCATTCTCGCGGCCTGCTCGCTCTGGCGCATTGGCACGCGCAAGGATTACTCAAAAATTGATTTGGTGCTCGCATCTTCCTTTGTGGTATCGGCATTGCTTTTCATTTTCTTTGCAGCGACAGGAAGGGTCATTGCAGGAAGGGTCATTGAACTCGCAATGCTATCCGGACTTTTGCTCTCCGCAAACACCCTAAAAACTTTTTTGGACGCCAGAAAGCCGCTTTTCGTTCCCGCAATTTTGGCGATACTTTTAATTTCCCTTGGCCTTTTTTTCACCTCCGGACAGCTCTCGCAGCTCCGCGAAGGCACAAAAATCACTTCCGACGAGGCAACTTTTGCGCACGCATTCAGGGGCTTTGACCCAGAATATAAAAGAACCCTGTTCTTGTTGGAGAACGGCACAAAAATTGCGGAAGTCGCCCAAAAAATTCCCGTTGATGTGCTTTCGGGATGGTACCTCTCATACGACCCGCGAATCGCAGGAAACGACCCATACTATGAAGAGGCAAAGCGCGTGCACAATCTTTCGCAAGACGCAATGTCCGGCAATTGCCCAGATTGCCTCGAATCCCTCAACCAATTGGGCTTTGACTATTTGGTTTCCCGAGATGGCAATGCCGCCGGCGAACTTGGAATGAAACTGGTTTTCGAGCACAATGGCTACAAGGTTTTTGCAGCGCCAGGGAACACCCCGGGGAACACCGCTTGATTTTTATTACAAAAATGAGCTTTTGTTAGGGGCGGTTTGAATTGGTTTCGGCAAAAAAAATTGCGGTTATAATCGGCATAGCGATATTTCTCTACATCCTCTCGCAGGTGGACATTCCTTCCGTGCAGGGCATCTTATTTTCGGCAAACATTTATCTCCTGCTTTTTTCCATCGCAATCCTCGCGGTGCTTGTTTTCCTAAAGGGCCTCAAGTGGAAGCTCATACTCGAGAGCCAGGGGAAGCAAATTTCCGCGCTCAAGGGGACAAAGTATTTTTGCATCGGCTTTTTTTACAGCACCTTCACCCCCGGAAGGGTGGGGGATTTTGTGCGCGCGCTTTACATACGCAAAATAGCCTCGCTTCCGCTCGCGTTCAGTTCCATAGTCCTCGATCGCATAATTGACATCTCCTTGCTGGTGCTTTTTGCCGCTGCGGGGTCAATTTATTTTCTCGAAACAACCGGCATTGCGGTAATTCCAATTGAGCTCATACTCGCCATTATTGCGGCGCTTGCGTTCGCGGTTTTTTTGCTGTTCAGGGAGCAATTCATCCGCCCGCTTCTTCGGCCTTTTTTCAACATGCTTGTCCCGGAAAAGGCAAAGAAAAAATTATCCGGCGGATTCGCGGAATTTTTTGCCTCCACAAAACTCGTGCTTTCAAATAAAATCCCGTTCGCCATCGCAATCCTTGTTTCCGCCCTATTCTGGGTTGGCGAAATAGTGTTTGCATACTTCCTTGCAAAATCCATAGGGCTAGAAATCCCCATGCTCTTCATGGTGTTTCTCTACCCAGTCGTGGTCCTTGGAGATTTGATTCCCGTGAGCGTTTCCGGCTTCGGCACAAGGGAGGCGATACTTATCACATTCTTCTCTGTTCTCGGGCAAAGTCCCGAGAGCGCCGTCGCATTCTCCCTGCTCATATTTGCCACAAGTTATGTGCTGGTCGCGCTCGCGGGCTTTTTGTTTTCGCTGAGCGAACCAGTTGAATTAAAAATGCTGGAAACAGAATAATGTTTGGTTTTGCCATGGAAAAAATAATCATAACAGGGGGCTCGGGTTTCATCGGCTCGCATCTGATGCAAAGGCTCGAGGGAAACCAAATTACCTCCCTCGACCGGAGCAATGCACACGGGAGCCAAAAGGGCGTCAATTATGCCAAGTGCGACGTGCTCGAACCAAAAAGGCTCGAAAAATTCACGAAAGGCGCGGATGCAATAATTCACCTTGCCGCGCTTCGGTCAATAAAGGACTCAGTTGAAATGCCCCTTGAATACAACAAGGTCAACATAGACGGCGCCGTGAATGTGCTTGAGGCCGCGCGCAAAAACGATGTGCGCAAATTCGTGTTCGCCTCGAGTTCGGCGGTTTACGGCTCCAATTATTCCCTCCCGCAAAAAGAGGGTTCCCTTGCGGTGCCGTCAAATCCATATGGCCTCTCGAAGCTCGCGGGGGAAAATTATTGCAGGATTTATTCCGAAAATTACGGCATCGAAGCAGTTTCGCTGAGGATGTTCAACGTGTATGGACCGGGACAGGACCCAAAAGCCGGTGTCGCCGCGGCCTTCGCCTACGCCGCCGCAAAAAACACAAGGCCCATTCTCTATGGCTCGGGAAAGCAGGCGCGCGACTTTGTTTACATAGAAGATGTTGCGCAGGCATTTTCCCTCGCCCTCAAGAATTCAAAAAAGGCAAAAGGCCTCTCCATAAACATAGGGGGCGGAAAAAGCTCGACAGTAAACCAAATACTAGAAATTGCGCAACAGCTGGCGGAAAAAAAACTGGATCCCGAAAAAAAACAAATTTTCCTCGGGGACGTAAGGGAAACGCTTGCGGACATTTCCCTCGCAAAAAAATCCATTGGGTGGACGCCCAAGACCGGCCTCGAGGAGGGAATGAAAAAAACTTTCGACTTTTATAGGGGTGCAATTTCAGTTGGAAAATAACCCTTTGCCAGGCCTGCTCTTATGGCTTGAAACCATGAAACAAGGCAAAGGTTATGCCGGCCCAATCACCCATTACTGGGGGGATTCAGTAAATTATATCGGCCCTGCGTCCGACTGGCGGTATGAAGGCCTATGCCTGGGTTTTTTGGGGCTCTACAAACGCACCAGTGAAAAAGCCTATTTGGAACGTGCCATTGAATGTTCGGAATTCATAATGCAATCCCAACTTTCAAATGGCGCATTTCTGGAATGCGGGTTCGAGGCAAATCCGTGCTTTGGCCACACATACCAGCCCCATCTTGCCGCAAGCCTGATCGGGCTTTTGTCGGTCGCAAATGCTCTGGCAGAGGAAGGCATGGACAATTCCCGCCAGCTTGCGGCCTCAAAAAAGTGCGCAACATTTATCCTAAAAAATTATTTTGATGAACGCCTTGGATGTTTTGTCCAATACGAAAACCCGCGCGCCAAAAAGGTGCCAAATCCTATTGTTCCCAACAAAATTTGCACGATTTGTGAGGCAATGTTTCTTTGGGCGGAAATTTCCGGAGACAAAGTTGCAGAGGAAAAAGCCCTTTCCTCAATGGCGCAGGTATTGAAATTCCAGGAAACAAAAAAGGGCAGGTTTTTTGGCGGCATTTACCAGTCAAACCTGCGGGAAAAAATGATTGTCTATTATACCGCGAGATGCGTTGGCGCCCTGAAAATCACCCATGAAAAAACCGGGGAAAGGCAATACCTAAGCGCGGCGCAAAACGCGGTTTTGTTCGCCAAGCGCCATTTCACAAAAAACGGTTTCGAATTCGGTTACTCATTTAAGGGCGACAAAATTTCAAAGCACGTGTACCCGATTTTCGGGGCGGGTGCCGCGGATATTTTGCGCGCAATTCTTTTGGTTGAAAAGAAAATCCCGGCAAAGCAAATGGATTGGTTCTTGGGCATGAGCAATGGCAACGGGGCGTTCAGAAATTTCATTGGACTCTCCCATAAAGACACCACGTATGCGGGCAAAGCAATTGACACATGGAAAGATTTTCTTCCGTCGGTAGGATGGAATGACAAGGCATTAAGGCTTCTTGCGCAATTGCCGCCGTTGCCTTCTGGCAATCACCTGTTTTCCGATTCCTGTGAAAAAGATTTTGGCGATGTGCATTATTTTGAAGACAAGGAAAAGATCACAGTTTCCGGCTCCCAAAACAGGGTGTTTGGAAAAAGGGCGCTTTTCTGTGCCCCGTTTTCCGGTTTAAAGGAACTGGTTTATGCATCAACATCAAATTTTCCGCTTGCCCCAATGAGGCTTTTGGGCAGCCGGATGCTAAGGAAATTGGGGGAATTAAGGTAACTTTACCCGGCTTTTTTTGGCAAAAACTCGGTTTGAACCAAAAATGGCTTTTTCAATAAGTCAGGAAAAAGTGACTTTGAAGCGCCTATTTTTTCCTATATACCGCCATGTGCGTGAGGGCAAATATGAAAGGCCCCCACGGGATGCTTTTCTCCAAAACCTTTTCGTCGAAGTATTTGTCGAGAAATCCCGGGACAAATGCATTGAAGTGGTCCGGAAACTTTATGGGGAACTTCAGGAATGCAAGCCTGCCAAGCCGCAGGTTCAATTCATTTGGGAAGGTAATGATGATGCAGCCATTTGGCGAGGTGATTCTTTTGAGTTCCGAAATCGCCTTAGGATAATCAACCAAATGCTC
>JANLHD010000090.1 GCA_024653865.1 archaeon
AGGATGCCCCGCTTTCCGTGCCGAACGAAATTGCCATTTACATTCTTTCGCGCGAACTAAAAAAGGACATTACCGTGGTCCTTTCGGGCGAAGGGGCTGACGAGATTTTTTCTGGTTACGGCAGGATAATGGCCAGCCACCACGATTATGCCAGGCTGCCGCTTGTGAATTCACTTCCAAAAGGGCTAAGGAAGTTGCTCTTTCCGGGCTTTGTGAAAAAATACGCGGGAAAAAGTTTTTCTTCCTTCAAGGAATTTTTCCTCCACAATTACACCTATTTTCCCCTTGAGGAAAAAATGGCGCTTTTCACCGAGAAGGCAAAATCCGAAATCGGGAACGACAAAGCAGCCCAAAGCGTTTTTGAGAAAGAATTCGATTCCCTCGATGGGTTGCCGCCCGGACGAAGAATCCCGTTTGTATTTGAAAAACTGCACCTTCCGGGGCTCCTTTCACGGCTCGACACGCCTACAATGGCTGTCGCTGTCGAGGGAAGGACGCCTTTTGTGGATTATGAGCTTGTTGAATTCGCGCTCAATACCCCTGCAAGGCACAAGATTAAGTGGAGAGGCCCAATTGCAAGGGCAAGGGCGTTTTTCATGACATCGGACGAGTTCAGCGAGGAACTTGACATCACAAAAAGCGTGCTGAGAGAGGCGTTTGAAAACGACGTGCCGCGTGAAATAGCGGAGAGGAAAAAGGTCGGTTTTCCGGTGCCTTTGGACGAGTGGTTTGACCGCGATTTTTTGGAAACCGCAAAAAAGGAGCTTTTGAAAAAGGGGGCGAAAGTGCACCAATTTTTTGACAAAAAAAGCCTGGAAAAGTGGCTTGATGAAGGCAGGGGAAAACGCGGCTTTGGCCAGAAAGCCTGGATGCTGCTTGGCATAGAATATTGGCTCAGGGAGTATTTCCCTTGAAATCTGGCGGTGAATGTAATGGGGTTTTATAGTTTTGGAGACAACATGTAGTAGGTTTTTGGTGATTTTATGAAGGCGATTATTCTTTCCGCTGGCAGGGGCACGAGGATGATGCCTCTTACAAAAAATACGCCAAAGTGCCTGCTGCAGCTTGAGAATGGCTCGAGCGTCCTTGAAACACAGCTTGATGCCATAGAAAAATCGGGGAAAGTTGATGAGGTCATTTTGGTCCTTGGGTATTTGGCGGAACAGGTCGAGGCAAAAATAGCGCATTACAAAAACAGGCTCAAAATCAAGGTTGTATACAACCCGTTTTATGATTCCGCGAACAACCTCATGAGCCTTTGGTGTGCGCACTTTGAAATGGACTCCGATTTTGTGATAATCAACGGGGATGACATTTTCCACGAGTCGGTGCTAAATGGCCTGCTCACAAACAAGGGGGAAGGGATTTTTGTTACAATTGACAAGCTGCCTTCGTATACCGAGGATGACATGAAGGTTAAAATGGAGGGCAAAAAAATAGTTTTCATCAACAAGAAGATTCCCCAAAAAGAGGCGAACGGCGAATCTGTTGGAATGATTCTTGTCCGGGGAAAAAAAAATATTGATGGCTGCGCATGGGCAATCCTAAGGCTTGTGAGGCAACCGGAATCAAAGGGCATTTTCTGGCTCGAAGCATTCAATGAAATGGCGAGGAACAACTTTGCCCTGACCCCTTTTGAGATTTCCCAGGATGATTGGTGCGAAATCGATTTCCACGCCGACCTGAAAATACTCAAGAAAAAGGTATTGAAGTTCGGATGGGACGGCTTCGGGGAAAGCCAATAGGCAAAAAAATTTGTTCAAATTATACGGCTGATGCACAAATGATTACAATTGTTATTCCCGCATACAACGAAGAGGCCGTGATTGAAAAGGCGATTTTGCACCTAAACGCCAATGTGAAATTGGGGGAAGAATTTGAGATTCTCGTCATCAACGACGGAAGCGCGGATGGAACCGGAAAAATATTGGAAAAAATCGGCAAAAAAGTGAGCCGGCTTCGCGTTTTAAGCCACAAAAAAAACAGGGGTTTTGGAGAGGGCATCAAAAGCGGAATTGCCGCCGCAAAGGGCAGAATAATTGTCACCATGGATGCTGACATGACCCATCCCCCCGAACTTGTCGAAAAAATGGTGAAGCAAATTGATTCTGGAAAGGATGTTTGCATCGCCTCAAGGTATGTGAGGGGAGGGGGAATGCGAAATGTGCCGCTGTGGAGGGTTTTGCTGAGCATTTTCACCAACCTCGCTTTTTCGGCAATTTTCCTGACTCCGACAAGGGATTTGACCGGCGGGTACAAGGCCTATCGCGCCAATCTTGTGAAAAAGGTCAAGATTACGCGCAATGATTTTAGCGTGCAAATGGAAATCATCGTCGACCTGCTAAAGCGCAAGGCGAGAATCTCCGAGATCCCGCTTGTGTTGTCTAACAGGGAATTGGGCGAGTCAAAATTCAATTTTGGGAAAAACGCCCCCCGGTATATTAGGGCGGTTGTGGACCTGTTTTTTTACAGGTGGTTTTCGGGGCTGAAAAAATGAAGATCGGGGTTTTGGTCGGAACCAGGCCTGAACTGATTAAAATGAGCCCCGTAATCAGGGAACTGCAAAAAAGGAAAATTGATTTTTCGCTGATTCATACAGGCCAGCATTATTCATTCGAAATGGACATGGTTTTTTTTGAGGAACTTGGCCTGCCAAAGCCGCATATGCACCTCAATGCCAAAAACATGGAATACCATGCGCAAATGTCGGCAATCATTTCCGGAACGCAAAAATTCATTCGGAAGGAAAAAATCAGGTGCCTGCTCGTGCAGGGCGACACCAATTCCGTGCTCGGCGGCGCAATTGCCGCAAAAAATTTGGGTATATTGCTCGGGCATGTGGAGTCGGGCCTTAGGAGTTATGACCAGAGGATGCAGGAGGAATTCAACCGCTATGTCACGGACCATCTTTCGGATTTCCTTTTCGCGCCGACTAATGAATCAAGGGACATATTGATTGGCGAAGGGATTCCAAATGGCAAAATTTTTGTTACCGGAAATACGGTTGTGGACGCGGTGAAGCATAATATTAGGCTGGCAAAGCCTTCTGCGGCAAAGGGGGATTATTTTTTG
>JANLHD010000091.1 GCA_024653865.1 archaeon
CGGATGAATCTACATTGCTTAGCACATCCAGATAGTCCGCCCTGATTTTTTTCCTTATTATTACGGGAGGATAACCGCTTTTCATCAAAATAAAGTTTAGGAGCATCCTTCCGGTTCTTCCGTTGCCGTCCATGAATGGATGCACTTTCTCAAATTTGTGGTGGAAAATTGCGGCAAGGGCGAAAGGGTGAATTTTCCCCTCGCTCTCCTTGAACCATTTCAGTAGCAAATCCATGTCGATTTTGACCAAATGGCCCGGCGTTGACTTGAACCTAGAACGGGTGACAATTATATCTCTAATCCGGTAGCCTGTCCGCGCGTCAATGTTTTCAAGCAGGCGGTCGTGAATTGATTCAATCAGTTCATGATTCAATTTCTTGCCGAAATCAAGCGAATTGAAAACCTTTTCCGTATTCTGAAGGTCATAGATTTCCCGCAGGGTTTTTCCCTTCGGAGTCAGCCCTTCATCCAATAAATCCCTTGCCTCCTTCAGGCTTATTGTGTTCCCTTCTATCGAGGCAGTATTGAAGGCAAATTCAACCAAAAAGGACTGGAAAATCTCCCTTTTTGTCTGAGGATCCTGCTTTTCAAAAACCTTTGAATAGTGAAGCCTGCATGCCTCAACTTCTGCAAGCTTTTCCTCAAGAAATGGGTCTGCCTTAAGCTTCAGGCGTTGGGTCTCTTCTAGAAAATGATTTGATTCCAGAAACAGGCCGATAGTGCGATATGCCTTTTCTATCGCAGCATTGTGTTTAGGAAGTTTGGACAAGGATTCCTTGACCTCAGCTACAGAATTGCCCAAATATGCAATGTCCTTGACAGACACTTTTTTCCCTTTCCGCGAGGAAGCACGCAGATAATAATAAGGCTTGCCGCCAACCATCTTTTTATAGATATAAACCATACAATGAAGATTTGACGACCAATTTAAAAACTTACCCTCTACAATGTAATTTCATAATGTAGAGGGTATTAATGGAATGGGGTGAAAACCAATGAAAAAAGTGATTTCATTTGCATGAGCAATTCAAGAAAACCATGCCGGTCCCCAACACCCCAATTTCCGTATACATCAACAAAATAACAAAGCTAGAGTATAAAAAAAGTTCACACACAAAATACGCCAAAAACGCCTGTTTTTCGCGCTTTAATTAGGCACCACATTCCAAAAATTCGTTGAAAGCAATTAAAAAAAAGGGGAAAGGAAAGGGGACATTTGCCCCTTCCCAAAAATTGGTTTACCTTATCTCGAACTGCACGCTAACAGATGCCGTGAACTCCACATCGCCCGGAGTGATGGACGTTGGCGCCCTTGCGGCTCCGTCGCTTTCCGCCACTGCAAGGTCATAGCCCTTGTAGTAGTAGGGGGTTGAATAGCCCGAATTTTCGCTCGCACTATACACCTGGAAGAGCGTTACTCCAAGACCTGAGGCAATGGAATCCGCCTTCACCTTTGCGTTCTGTGCGGCTTCCTTCAAAGCCTCTGTTCTAAGTTCGTCCTGCTTTGCATTCGAAAGCGAGAACCTAACTCCGCTGATGCTGTTCGCTCCTGCATCCACCGCAGCGTCAATGACATCGCCCGTGGAACCAAGGTTCTTCAATGTAACGAGCACCGAATTGGTTGTCCTATATCCAATTGACTCGGACTTCCTCGAAAGTTCGTTCCACTGCTGTTCCTCATACAGATTGTACCCGGTGGTTTGTATGTCCGCCTCCGGAACACCCGCAGCCTTGAGCGCGGCCATTACTTTTGCCGCCAATTCCGCGTTGTCCTGCTGGCTTTTCTTTGCGCTCTTATCGAGCGTCTCAATGCTGATTGTTATTTCAGCCTGGTCCGGCGAAACTGTCTTTATTACCTGCCCGGTAACCGAAAGCAGCCTCACCTTATCGCCAGCTTCGTCCTCCGCAAAACTAATTACGTCCTGCGCCGGAGCGGAGTTGACGGACCCCGTGGTCTCAAAACCTTTTTCCAGATAACCCGGCAAATTCACTTTTTCCTGCTGCAATGTTGCCGGCGGCTGTTGCGAACCTAAGAACGCAATGCCCGCGACGATCAGCAATGCCGCAAAAACAATTGAAACGCCAAGCACTTTTGAATCGAATTTCAAAAAAACACACCTCCTTTTTTTGAAAAAAACAATGTTTTCTTTGAATAAACTAGAGCCCAAACTTGCTTTTAAAAAGGCTACTTTGATTAGGGAAAAGGCTAAATTGCAAAAAATGCGTTGAAAAATAGCGCCAAAAAAAAGCCCGAATCCCGAAGAAAAAACGCCAGTATTATAATGTTTTTGCACGCGAAATTAAACCATGAAAGCAATTGCAGCCTTGGCGCTAATGGCATTAATTGCCCTGGCCGGGTGCACAAGCGGGGGAGATAACGTGGCAAAAATTACGGTTGAAAAAGGCGATTTGGTAAAGGTCGAATACATCGGCACTTTCCCGGGCACCGGCGAGGTTTTCGACAAGAGCGAAGGACGCGGACCGCTCGAATTCGAGGCAAGCGCCGGGCAAATGATAAAAGGCTTCGATGAGGCTGTCATCGGAATGGCGCAGGGCGAAGAAAAAACAATCACGCTCCCTCCGGAAAAGGCATACGGCACGCTTGCGGACGCGCAGGTAGTCGAGGCACAAGTTTCGCAAATAAGCGACGACCCAAACTCTGTTACCGTCGGCACGAAAGTTTATACGAACACGGGCGCGGAAGGCGAAGTCATTGAAGTGAACGGAACAATCGCAAAAATAAGGTTCGCGCACCCGCTCGCGGGAAAAACCCTGCAATTCTGGATAAAAATCGTGGAAATCCAGAAGGAATAAACTCCCAAAATTTGGGGAAAACTACTTATACCCAAAAAACCCAAGTAATACCTTGGGGTGGTCAATTTGGGTGATGAGTGCATATTCTGCAAAATAGTTTCGGGCGAAATCCCGGCCAAAAAAATTTTTGAGAACGAGGCAACCTTCGCATTTTTGGACATCAACCCATCCGCAAAAGGCCACTCGCTTGTGATACCAAAAAACCACCACGCAACAATGCTCGACATTCCGGAGGCAGAGCTCAAGGATGTTATTTCCACGGTGCAGAAGGTTGGCGCGGCCATTATGAAGGCGACCAATGCCGATGGCTTCAATGTGCTTCAGAACAACAGGGAAGCGGCCGGACAGGTAATACCCCACCTGCATTTCCACGTAATACCAAGAACCATAGGCGACTCGCTGAAGCTTTCATTCGGCAGCCAAAAAGCTGAAGAGGAAGAGCTTAAGGAGTACGAGAAAAGGGTGAAAGAGCAACTTTAAATAATGAAATTTGTTAAATTAATTTTTAAAAAATAATAACTCGGATTCAGCAGAAAAATAAGAGATAAACCAAATGACTTTTACTTTTGGCCCGGCTTCCTTCCAGAATCAGATATTCTAGGAGGCACTGCAGGATTTAAATAGTTTAAAACAATTGATTTCTTATGCCTTCATTGTTGGAAGATACAGCAGTTAATTTATTTAAAGATTTTTTTCAAATATTTTATAAGAGAAACTTAGAGCATTTGATAAATAAGAAGTTAAGTTTAAGCGAATCAGCAAAATTTTCTCTCCTCGTCCTTTTTTTTGGCGTAATTCTTAGCATTATAAGTTTCGTAATACCTACAATCTTAGAAAAGGGAATAAATGGCACTTGTCGGAAATACATAGGACATACGCTCACATCTTATTCATGCACTCTCGATATATTTTATTCCATTTTGAACCTGTCCCTTTTACTCAGCTTTTTAATCATAACCAGTTTAACTGTATTCATTTTAATTCAATTCAGCATTGCTAACATTTTTGGCGGAAAATTTAACCTAGGAATTGTTAGTTTCTTCAGTAATTCAATTTTTCTATTTTTTAGCATGCTTTTACTGGCTTTTCTTTATTCAATTTTTCTATTTTTTAGCATGCTTTTACTGGCTTTTCTTTTGAATATTAGCATTTTTGAATTGAGGAACGTATTACTTAATTTATTTTTGGTTGTACTTTTTCCTATTTACACTTTATTTTTACAGATAAAATTAGTCCAAAAAACAACAGGGCTTTCTTTATTAAGTTCTATTTTAACAGTATTTATTCCTCTGGCAATAGCAGGTTTGATTTTAGGAGTAATTTTAATTTATGGTATAGGCATGGCAGGACTCACAGGGCGTTTTTAACCGCTTAAAAGAACTAACTCGCCTTTGAAAGGCGAATGCGAGGGGGCGGATTCGAACCGCCGTGATGAAGGCGACAAACGCGGACGGATTCAACGTACTGCAAAACAACCGCGAAGCCGCGGGGCAAATCATAAACCACCTGCACTTCCACATCGTGCCCCGAACAAAAGGCGACTCGCTCAAACTCTCCTTCGGAAGCTCCAAAGCAGAAGAGGAAGAGCTAAAAGAATATGAGAAAAAGGTCAAAGAAAGCCTTTAAGACACAAGCAAATTTAAATAGTTCAAAGAAGATGACTGTATTATGCCAATGCCAAAAAGAGCCGCAAGAGAAAGGACTTTTACAGGATTCAATCCGGTGCCCGGAGTTGTAACTGATAGCCTACTTAACTTAGCCCGGCATCTACCCGGCGAAAAAAAGCCCCGCAGGAAAAGGAACTAACAAGCAAATATTTCCTAATTCTATTAAACAAAAAAAAATTCACTTCACAGCATTCCATTGGGCAAAGCCCTAAAATTAGCCCAAAAAAAAAGAGTGCGGGAGGCAGGATTTGAACCTGCGAAGGCACTAAGCCACCAGCCCCTCAAGCTGGCCCAATTGGCCGCTATGGGACTCCCGCAAAAATGCGCTAGAAAACTAGCAATAGAACGATTTTGGGTTCAAATCACCTTATAAAATTTCCTCTCAAAACCAAATAGCGCACCCATAGAAATCCATTCAAAGCCCAAAATAACCCTTAAATTAGCCTCGCACCACAAAAACAGCCAATGGCAGAAGATGCAGAAAATGCGCCCAAGAGGGGCATTAATGAAATAGAGGCAATAATGCTTCTAGTAATTGCCGTGCTCCTTAGGGTATTGCTCGAGCGCTTGCCCTCGGTCGAACCAATAATACCAATCGCGGTTTATGCGGGGCTCACTTATGGCGCTAGCGCGGGAACGATAATAGGGCTTCTTGGCTACCCAATATCCAATTTCTTCATGCAAGGAGGAGTTGGCCTGTGGAGCTTTTGGCAGGCAATTGGTGGCGGAATCGCGGGCAACCTCTCAGGGGGAAAAGAACCCACTATGGGAAACATGCTCACCTACACGTTCATCGGCACAATAATCTTTGAACTCGCAATGAACATAACTTCCGGCGCATTTCTTTACTGGCCATACTCATACGTGCACATTGCAACCAACCTGTTGTTCGCGGCAATAATCGGGGCGTTTTTGCCCAAGGAAAAGTAATTTTAACCGCATCAGACCTATTCTTGGAATGCAAAAATCAACCATTGACACCATTTTCCACTTGGCAATACTACTCGCGCTCGTGGGAACCCTGATTGGAATACTAATGTTCACCGGAATTCTTGGTTGCAACGCAATTCCCGGCGCTTGCGAAATCTACTACCAAGTATTCAGGGGAGGCGCTCCAAGCGTTCTAATAGCATACGGAGAAGGGGGCCTTGGAAACCACGAACAGCTCGAGCAACTAATGGGAAATCGGGATTACTTGGGGGTTCGGGCACAAAGCATGCCACTTGAGAGGCTCTCATACGGAAACGTAAACGAATACGACCTAATCATTGTGGAAGAGGCAAAAAAAATCTGTTCATCCAAACTCCAGGTTTTCCAAAGCTACGTGAACTCCGGAGGAAGGCTCGTGTGGACGGGGGATTCTGGAACCGAACTGTGCGATGGGGACGAACTTTTGCTTGACCGCGAGAGAAATGAAGGCGGTTCGGATGCGCCACTCGGACCGTGGGCGAGAAAGCAATTCGGCAAGCAACTCTCATTCGACGAATTCCTCGGAGTGAATTACAAGGCGAATTACTGCGGCCTCTCAAACTGCGTTGCGGGAGTTGAGGCCGGAAGAATAGAAGTAACCGATTCCCAGCACAAGCTCGTGTATGGATTGTCCCCTAGCATAAAATATGAGGGCGATTTTGCAATAATTGAAATAAACAAGGGCACGAACTCAAGGCTCGTTGCCACCCTTGATTACGGAACCAACTTTGTTGGAACTTCTCCCGGGTACCCTTGGCTCGCGGGCGGCGAGAAATACGATTTCGGAAAAACCCTTCCGTTCATTGTCTCAAACCAAGTGGGGGAGAGGGTTGCTTACTACGCCGCGCCGCCGGAAATGCTCGTGAACCAAAAAGAGCCCTACAAGGCGATACTCGAGCAAATGTACTACGGGCTGCTGTACAACTAAGCGGAAAAACTATTTTCTGCACAAGCGCAAAAAAGCCAGCGCCTCATATAAGGAAAAGTGCAAATCATGTGCAACCCTGAATTCAAGGGCATCGTGAAACTCCAGGTCCGGAGAATTAGAGCGCTTTTGGTTGTTAATGCGCGCAAACAGGTCTTGTTGCCGAAAAATTATTGATTCAATATTTTTTGCCGCATCTTCCGATAAATGGCGACCAATTTTTCTGACACTTAAAGGCGGCTCATTTAACGCAAAAGAATGCGGGTTTTTCGCGAGAAAATCAAAAAGTTGTTCAAGCGTGTGCCTGTCTTGTTTTGAAAAATCATTCAATTGAGTTTTTAATTCCTCGCAAACCAGCGGAACAATCCTGTTTACCAAACCGGTTGTTTCCTCAAGCTGCCTCTCCTTAACATTAGCCCCCAAAACAAGTGGCAGTGCCTTTGATATTAGCCTTTTTTGCGAAGGGCTAATTTTG
>JANLHD010000093.1 GCA_024653865.1 archaeon
ATGGTCGAGCCCTTTTCCACGTCGCCTATGTAACCGCCAGACCCGCCAGAAAAATACTTGTCCGGATCCAGGCCATAAATACTAACAGAATCAAACCCCCCGAAAGCCGCGGCTGTGCCGTCAATTTTTTCTGGCAACAACCATATTTCAGGAACCACGACCTTCACGCCTGAAATCGAACCTAGTTTTTGCTCAAAAGACTCGTCAACCCGAGAGAGGGTCTGGTCCTGCGAATCCTTTTCAACAACTGTTATTGCCTTGAAATCCCCAATGAGTTCGTCGAATTGAATAGTAAACCCGTCGACTATGGAGACAAGGACGAGTATTGCCGCAACGCCTATTGCTATGCCCGCGACCGAAAGAAAGGTGCGCGTTTTCCTCCGAAAGAGGTTTGAAAAGGATAATTTTATCATCGCTACTTTGGAACTACTTTGATTTTCGCAAGGCGAGCTGCCTGAAAATAAACTTGGCCAGGAAATACACCGCGCCTATCACGGCCAAGAGTAAAACAAGAATTATGATGTAAACTATCGGGCTGGTCGGCGGAAGCGGAGTGATGTATAGTGAGTAATCCTCGACAAAAACCTGCGGTTCGCCAAGCTCGTCCGTATAACTTACCCTAATTACCCCTTTTTGTTCACCCGAAGACGCCTCGAAGTTGGTACGCAAATTGAAGATGGCGGCACCTGAGTCATCGGGATCAATATTGCCCAAAAAGGCCTTGGTGGTGCCGGAAAATGTGCCTTCGGCGAAATCCACTTCGACATCAACCGCACGCGCCTTTTCCTCCCCAATGTTGTCAATCTGCACCGAAAGGACAAATGTGGAGCCCTGGATTATTTCCTTCTCGCTTCCACCCATTGGATTGTCAACAGAATATTCTATGTTTGAAAAAACAAGGTCCGGCTGCCCCAGAACCAGGAAAGAAAACGAGTTGGAAGTGTTCTGGCACGAATCGCAGTTCGCGTCCACGGAAAACACGTAAGTTTTGGCGGCAACCTTATCCGTGATGCTCATTGAAAACTCCGCGGTTTTTGACTCGCCCGGAAGTATGTCGCCTATTTTTTTGAGCGTCCCCGATGTCACGACAAACGGCTCGATTGTCGCATTGGTCACCGGATTTAATTTCACCGTGACGTTCCTCGCGGCATTGGCGCACGTGTTTTTCACACTTGCGACAATGTCGACATCGGAACCGATGTGAGGCTGGAAAGTCCCAAGGTCAATGCTCTCAATATTGAGGAAGTTGCACGAAGAAATGGAAACATCTACGGTAACTATTTGCTCGAGCAAATCCGAGCCGCTGAAATAAGTCAATCTCACCGGAACCTTATAGGTGCCGGGAAGGACATTTTCCTTTGCCTTGAACCGCAAAGAAACCGTCTTTGTCGACCTCGAACCAATGCTGTCAATTGACTCCAATGCCTTTACCGCCGTGAAATCATTCTCGTTGAGCTCGAGCGCGATGTTTATGTTGCTCGCGGCCTGGCCCGTGCCGCTGGTGTTTTTCACGTTCAGGTTAAGCGTCACAAGATCCCCGGCATAAATCTTCGAGGGAATGGTGCTCGAGGAATCAAGCGACAATATTTCCAATTGGCTCGCGAAAACCGGCGCCGAACAAAGCAGTGCGAATAAAAATACCGCTAAAAATGCCTTTGACATGAACAATAAAGTGCCGACAAGGAAATAAAAATCAATGCCCGCGCAAAGAGCCGGCAAAAAATTTGGCCTTCCAAAGCCCACGGAGCGTGAAACATATAAATATCACTTCAATTCAAACTATACAAGTGATCAAATGAACAGGGTAAAAACGGGCATTGGCGGACTTGACGATTTGATTGAGGGCGGCTTTCCGGAAGGAAGGACCGTGCTGGTCTCAGGGGGCTGCGGAACGGGAAAAACCATACTGTGCACACAATACCTCGTCAAAGGCATAACCGATTACAAAGAACCCGGAATTTTTGTCACACTCGACGAGCGGCCCGACCTCATAAGGCAGGACATGGAGCGCTTTGGGTGGAACCTGCGCAAGCTTGAGGATGAGAACATGCTCCAGATGATCGACGGGAGCCTTGCAAAGATCGGGATTCCAAGCGAAGAGGAATTCTCGATGCCCGCTACGGGGTTTGATATTGACAAATTATTGCTCGAAATAATGAGGACGTCGAAAAGAATCGGCGCAAAAAGGCTCGTTATAGACTCGGTCCCCGCACTCGGATTCAACTTCGAGAACGAAACCGAAGTAAGGAACGCGATCCTCAAGCTCTCGTACCTTTTGATGAGAATAGGCGTCACAACAATCATCACCTCGGAAATAAACGAGGGCGACAACAAATTCGGAAAATTCGGGATAGAAGAATACGTGGTCGACAGCGTCATAGTGCTCCACTAC
>JANLHD010000098.1 GCA_024653865.1 archaeon
CTGGGTTTTTACGCAAAAATACCAAAGCATTTTTTCCGAAATATCAATCCAGCTAAACGACGAGGTGTTCCAATTGAACACCGTGGAGGCAACACTCGAGGATGAGGGTTTGGAGTCAAACCTCTCGTCGCTCAAAAACGAGTTGAGGGCAATGTCATTGCTCGCTTCCGAACTTCCGGGAAAAATTTCCGCGGCGGCATCCGCCGAGAATGAATTTGTCACCAATCCTTCGCCGGACACGTTCGCGAACATGCAGGGCGAGTTTTCGGGCGTGTATGATTCGGTTGATGAGCTCAATTCCGGAAGGCTCGCGTACCAAAGCGGCGTTGACAAATTGAAGCAGGAAATTTCTTTGGCGCCCATTGATGCGCAAACCAAGTCCCAGCTTTTTGCAATCCTGCAGGTGCCAACAGGCCTTGCGTCTGTGGGCAACTACAACCTTGATGCCGCCCAAATTAAATCGTCCTTTGAATCGGCGTTGTCGGCGAGTTCGCTGAAAATGGACGCCCTTTTGGACGAACTCGAGAACCGCGTGGAAAAAAATGAGGCTTATAACCTTATTTGGGGGGACAACGAGGACATAAAAAAGGGCACGGAGTACATTTCGCTTTTCGAGGCACAATCATCGATACTTTCCGAGGATAACAAGGCTAGGTGGAAGGACCAAAAAAAGGTGAAGGAGCTCGAGCAAAATTATGCGAGGGCGACCAGGTTTTATAATTCGCGCAATTTTGGCGAATCCTTGGAATATGCGAACGAGTCAATCAACAATGCGGTGAACATCTATAAGGCCGGTTTTATGGAGCAAATTTATGCCCCTGCGATTTCGCAGGACTCGCTTTTTTTGCTTGCGGGCGCATTGTTGGCCATTTTAATTATTTTATATGTGGTTAATAACAGGGGCAAGTTGGGGAAAATGGTGGCAGGAGAGGACACGGAGATTGACATTTATGAACGCTAAGGTTGTTGTTTTTTTTGCGTTATTGCTGCTTTTGCCACAAGTGCTTGCCCAATCCATAGTGCCTGCGGTGGTCATAGAGCCTGTGCAGGGCACGAGCCCATTGGAATTGTATCCTCTTGAGGTTAGGGAGTATAGGCTCAAGGTCGTGAATCTTTCAAACGCCCCAATAGAAAATGTGGATGTGGTCCTAAGTGTTCCCGAAGAACTCGCCTTTGTAGTGGACGGTGCGGATAAAAGTGAGAGGTTTTATTCTTTCCTTGTTCTTCCGCCGAACGCGATTGAGGAGAGGATTTTTTTGGTGAAGGCCCTTGAGGAGTCCTCGGTTCCTTTGCGGATTAGCGCATCTTATGGCGCGGGGGATGCCGCCAATTCGTCTTCGACTTCCGTTTTGATAAACGGAGGCGGCGTTGATTTCACGTCAAGGCTTGGCAATGCCTCGCTGGAGCCCAATGCCAGGGCAAGCGCCTTTTTTTCGCTCGCCAATAATTCCGACGGGCGAATAACAAATATCAGGGCTGAATTAATTCCCGGCACCGGGGAATTTGTGCAGGTGACATCGCCCGCGTTTGAACAGGCTTTTCTTGATCCTGGGCAAAATGTTCCCGAAACCGAATTTGGCTTTGTGCTCGGCCCCGGAACCGGAGAGAGGGTAATTGTCATGCGCCTTTTTTTCACTGATTCAAGCGGGGCGCACGTGCTTGAAAAGTCCTATTCTTTGGACGTGCAATACAGGGATGTTTATGTTTTGCTCTTGGTTGCGGCAATTCTTGCATTGGTCGTGGTGTCGCTTTATATGAGGCGCAAAAAGCCGGGGCAGCAAACCGAGGGCATTAAAGTGGAAGCATCGGTTAAGGTTGAAAAAACGCATTAAAATTCACGACATTTCAACAACGTCGCCGCTTTGCAGCACGTAATCCTTTGGAACCCTCTGGCCGTCGTATTTGCTCGAGCCCCAGACTTTCGCGAATTTGAGGTTTTTTGCGAGTTCCTTGTGCACTATTTCCGCGGCGTCGCTGATTGTCGCCCCGTTTTTCATCACAAGCGGGTCGTTGTAATCCGGCTCCGAGCCCGGCTTTTTTGTGTAAACAATTATTTTTCCAAGGAGCAGAAATATTTTTTCCTTGAGTTTTTCCAAATCCGTTTCCTCCATTGGGTTGATTGTGAGGGTTTTTTTGTAATCAAGGCTTTGGTCCAGCGCCTCCATTAGTTTTGTTTGGTCTGTTTGCTCTTCGAGATGCACGCTCGCGTTGAATATTCCAAAGCTCTTGAGGGTGCTTTCGAATTCGTTTTCGCTCATTTTAAGGTGCTGTTTGCCGGAAATCGTTATTCCGCGGAATTGCGATTGCTTAATGGCGATTTTTGGTTTTTCGCGGAAAACTATTATCCCTGTTTTTTCGAGCTCTTTTGCCACTATTTCTTTTTCGGAAATCTTTTGGCAGGTTATTATGACCGCGTCCGCGTTCCTCGCAAGGCTTAGCAATTGTGTGCCGTTTGCCTTTCCTTCGCCGCTTCCCTCTATTATTGCCGGCACCTCGATTAATTGCACTTTTGCGCCCTTGTAATCCATCATCCCTATTTCTGGCTGTGATGTGGTGAAAGGATATGGGGCTATTTCCACGTTTACGCCCGTGATTTTTTTCAGCAGGGTGCTTTTGCCGGTGTTTGGAAGGCCGAGTATTACGATTTGCCCATCACCGTCTTTTTTCACGTTTATGGATTTTCCGGTTGACTTTTTTGCCAGCTTTTGTTTTTCTATTTCCTCGCGCAGCTTTGCGATTTTGCCGGTGATTTCCACGCGCAGATTTTCCGCGCCCTTGTGGTTTGGGGCCAGTGAGCGCATTTCCGAGAGTGCCTCCATTTTTTCGGAAGGGGTTTGTGCGGCCTCGTATTTCGCCTTTGCCTTGTCGAATTCTATTGACGCATTGATTGGCATAAGGAATATTTCTGCGCGAAATGCTTTAAAGTCATTGGAATGCGCATTTGTACACCGCGAGTTCCTCGAAGAACTGCCTGCGGGGCGAAAGCCTTGTGAATTTGAGCCCTTTTTGTGCGAGTTTTTTCTCGGTTTTTTGGTACCCGTTTATGTCGCTTTGGAGGAAATAGCAGGTGCCGTTTTTTTTGAGGTGCCTTGGGAATTGGGCGAGGAACCTGTCGAGCACCTCGCGCCCGTTTTTTCCGCCGTCGAGGTCGACGAATTTTATTTTTTTGCTTCCTTCCCCTGCCTCGTCCAAATCGCTGGGGACATATGGCGGGTTGAAAATTATTGTATCCGCTTTTTCGCCGGCGTAATTTTCAAAGAGGTCGGATTTTAGGGTGGTGACTTTTTTTTCCGCGCCGATTTTTTTGGCGTTTTCAAGCGTGCATAGGAGCGCATTTTCGTTCACGTCGATTGCAACTGCCTTGTCGGCGCCCTGCATGAGTGCGTTGAGGGTTTGGATGCCGCTGCCGCACCCAACATCTATGGCGATGCCTTTGGTGATTTTAACGTTTTTTGCGAGCAGGTACGAGTCTTCACTTGGATAATAAATGCCGTTTTGGCAATCAAACATTTTTCCGTTTAGAAGGAATTTATTGGGGTGTTTGTCCATTCGTGTCCCTATTAGCGCATTGTTCAACTTCGGGGTGCCTCATGCAGAATGCCTCTTCGAGGTTCACAAGGCTTGAAGTTTCTTGGCAGTCGAGCAAAAAGATGCCTCCGGGCGGGATTTTTGTGATTCCGAGTTCTTCAGAGGTTTTTTTCGCGTTGTTGAACAATAC
>JANLHD010000099.1 GCA_024653865.1 archaeon
CAAGAGTTTTTAGTTCAGCCTCGAGTTCTTTAATTCTTTTTTCATACTTCTCTCTTGCGGACTGCATCATATTTTTGTGTGTGGTTTCCAATAGTTCCTTCAATTGTTCAAGTTCCGCACGTTTGCTGCGGGCAAGCATTGATTCTCGCGGCCTTGGATTAAATCGATACTTTCCTGGCATTTAGCGTCACTTCGAAATTTCGGCGAAATGCAAAAGGTTCTTTGCCTGCCAATAAAGGCTAAGCGCGGCAACCCCCGACATCCAGCCCACGAAATAATAAGAAAACGCCACGGAATCGTTTCCCTTCAAGTGGATGGCAACCCCTTGCATCATGCTCCACATGAAAAGCGAAGCGAGAATCACTCCCACGACAAAAAAGAATGCGCCGCGCGCAAACATCTCGAACACTTGCTTATCCATGCAAAGAGAAACTGCGAACTCGTATATATGTTTTTCATTTGGCTTTTGGTTGAACTAAAAATGGGGGCATTCGAAACGCCGTTTATTTGAACTTGGCGAGCAATCCAGAAATCTTCGCGCGGATTTTCGGGTCTTTGGTTTGACCCAGCCACTCTTTCAAGGTTGCTTTTTTTTGGGCGTCGGGATGCCCCGATTGCCAGTAATAACCTTCAATTTCTCCCATCGTCCACTCTCTTTTTCCCTCGGTTGAGTGTGCGGATGTGATTCTTGCGGCATCGCCAACAATCTCTCGCTCTCTTGTGCTCATCCCGGAAGCCCGGGACGGAAAATGCACGCGCTTAACCGTTGGCATGAATACAAATTGATTTTGCCCCAATATTAAGCTATCGGCTAGGCTGGCAAAGCCGTGGCTTGATAAGGCTTTTATGAACCTCCAACCAAAAACTCTTTCATGAAAGCGGTCCTATTCGATTTGGACAACACCCTAATTGACTTCATGCGCATGAAAAAAATCAGCTGCGAGGCGGCAATTTCGGCAATGATTGATGCCGGCCTTGAAATGGAAAAGGACGAGGCATACAAAAAGCTCTTCGACCTCTACGGAGTGCACGGAATAGAGCACCAGCAGATTTTTCAGAAGTTTTTGGAGGAAGTAACAGGCGAGGTGGATTATAAGATTCTCTCAAGGGGGATTGCGGCGTATCGGAAAATGCAGGCGGGCTATCTCGAACCCTACCCCCGCGTACGGAGCACCCTGATTTTGCTCCGGGAAAAAGGATTAAAGCTAGGCATTGTAAGCGACGCCCCAAAACTCAAGGCATGGATGCGCCTTGCCGAAATGGGCTTGACCGATTTCTTTGACTTCGTTGTAGCATTTGACGACACAGGAGAGCGAAAACCAAGCGCCCTTCCATTCAAAGCCGCGCTCGAACACCTTGGTTGCAACCCTTCCGAAATTCTCTTTGTGGGAGACAACCCCGAGCGCGACATTGCCGGGGCAAAAGAAGTTGGAATGAAAACCTGCCTCGCAAAATACGGCCAGCTTTTCCCCGACAACGGGATAAAGGCCGATTACGAGTTAAAGGACATAGCAGGCCTTGCAAAAATCGTTTCGAAATGAAATTCGGAAGTGAATCACTCTTTTTTCGGCTCTTTTATCCC
>JANLHD010000103.1 GCA_024653865.1 archaeon
CCGAAGAAAAAAAGTGAACCAAAAATGGAAGAAGCAAAAAAAACAACGGTGAAACTTACCGGCCCACAAGTGGCGCAACTGGCCTCGCAGGAACAAAGAAAGCTCGAGGACATCACAGCAAGGCTGCAAAAATTCCAGGACTTCCGCAACGACCTAAGAGGGGCCAAGGACGCGCTCGATGAAATCGGAAAAAGCGAGAAGGGCGCAAAAATACTCGTGGACCTGGGCGCGGGAATACTGGTCGAGGCAAAACTCGAGGACAACTCCAAGGCGATATCCGCGCTTGCGGGAAACGTTTTTAGGAAAAAAAGCGGAAAGGAAATCAAGGACTTTTTGGACAAAAAAATCAAGAACATGGACCTTACAATCGAAAAAACAGTCGAAGAGCACCAAAAAACCGCAACAAGGCTCACCCAGCTCGAAAACATACTCGAGGCAGGAAAGCGCCAGCTCCAGGCAAGGCAATAAATTTGCGATTATGTTTGACTTCCTAAAGAAAAAAATCACTGATTTTACAGACAAATTAAAGGAAAAACTCGAACAAAAAAAAGAAGAAGCACAGGCGACGCCACAAGAGCCAATTGCGCAAAAAACACCGGAAACAAAAATTGTTGAAAAAAAAGAGCCCGCCGCAAAGGCAGAACCCGCCGCCTTCGAAAAAACGCCCATCCAGAAACAAATAATTCCGAAAAAAAAGGAAGAAAAAAAAGAAACCGAAAAAAAAATCCCGGAAAAAGAACCGGAAAAAATTATTCAGGAGGAGGGCGAGGAATTCGACATTGCGGGGGAAAAAAAATCCGCAATCGAAAAAATAACGCAAGTGCGCCAAGAAGAGAAGCGCGAACTCAAAGCGCACGAGGGCATAGGCAAAAAAATACTCGGCGTGCTTGGCGCAAAAATCAAAATTTCAAAAGATGACATAGGGGATTTTTTCGACGAATTCGAACTGAGCCTTCTTGAATCGGATGTAGAACAGGAGGCTGCCCAGGCAATAGTGCAAGAACTTGGGCAATCGCTTGTCGGAAAAGAAATATCGGCACGCGAAAACCTCTCCGAATTCCTCAAAAAAGAGGTGAAAAGTGCGATTGCGAAAGTAATGGATGCCCCAAAAATAGACATCCTAAGGACAGGGAAAAAACCCGTCAAAATACTTTTCCTAGGGCCAAACGGAGCGGGCAAAACCACCACCATCGCAAAGGTCGCGAAATACTTTTTGGACCACAAAAAAACCGCGTTGCTCGCGGCAGGCGACACCTTCCGCGCGGCAAGCATAGAACAGCTCGAAGAGCACGCAAAACTGGTGGGCGTAAAAGTGGTGAAGCACAAGTACGGCGCAGACCCCGCCGCGGTGGCATATGACGCGGTGAAGGCCGCGGAGGCAAAGGGAATTGATGCCGTGCTCATTGATTCGGCAGGAAGGCAAGAAACCAACAAAAACCTAATAGAAGAACTCAAAAAAATTGACCGCGTCGTGAAGCCTGATTTGAAAATTTATGTGGGCGAAGCATACACCGGACAGGCGCTTTTGCAGCAGGCAACCGAATTCGACAAGGCAATTGGCATTGACGGGTTCATCCTCACAAAAATCGATGCGGACACAAAAGGCGGAACCGCAATCTCGCTCATATACAAGCTCAAAAAACCCGTGATCTTTGTGGGAACCGGGCAGAGGTACTCCGATTTGCTCGAATTCGAGCCCGAATTCATAATAAACAGGATTTTGTGAACAATTTCGGCGAATTTATAAACTCGCAAAACTCAATTATTTAATGTCAAAAAATATTGGCCAAAACCTTGCACTATTTTGGATGGCATTTGGAATAATTGCGCTAATTCTCCTATCCGGATGCGGCCAAAAACAAGAAGGGACAGGAACCCTGCAGGGGCACATTTCCATAGGCCCAATCTGCCCCGTGGAAACAAACCCCCCGAACCCAGAGTGCGAACCCACCAAAGAAACTTACGCGGCATACGAACTGAGCGCATACAGGGTTGGTTCGGGAGACCCGGGTCAACTCATCAAAGAGGCAACATTCACAGGCGACGAAAATGGGAATTACAAAATTGAACTAAAGGCTGGCGTATACAAAATCATGTTAGGTGACGGGCTGCAGTATAGAAAAACCATTGGAATCACGGCGAACGAAACCACAATATGGGATATAGACATTGACACAGGAATCAGGTAACAATTGCGCGAACCCAACAAGGCTAGGGTTTTGAAGCCGCATTTAACTAATTTCTCAAACAGCGCGCACAGGATTTGGTTTAAAAGGATTTGCAGTTTTCATGTTCTAAGTGATTTGATTATGAAGGTTTCAGAAATAAAGGCAAGGGCACCAGTTCCGGAAATCGAACTTGAGATAGTATCAAAAGGAGAGGTTCGCAAGTGGGCAAACGACAACGGCTCCGGCACGGTTGTTAGCTGCGCGGGAAAAGACGATACCGGCGAAATCAGCATTAGCCTATGGAACGAGGACTGCGACAAGGTCGAAGAGGGCGACAAAATCGTCATCAAGGACGGTTGGTGCTCGGAATTCCGCGGCCAAAAGCAAATATCCCCCGGAAAAAAAGGCAAGCTTGAAATAGTCAAGTAACCCCCAAAAAAAAGGGCAAAAGACGGCAATTGGCGTGCGTTTCCTTTATATACTTCGGGCGCAACAATAGTATAAGATTGGATAATCAACGCATTCTAAACAAGAACACGAAAACCCATGCGCAAGCGTGCATAAATCGTGTTTAGTGGGGTTTTAAGGCGTTTAAACATCCTAATTCACTCTTAGAGTTTGGTCTCTAGAAAACACAATAAAACAAGGAGGATTGGATAACATGGCAAGTCTTAACGAATTGCTCGGAATGGATTCAACAGATGAGTTCAGGCAAGCCCTGCTCAAAGAAGAGTTCAAGCTGAGAAAAAAACAGCCGGAAGCCTGGACAAAAACAAAATACAGGCCCTACGCGAATTTCAGGACGAAAAAGAAAGAACCTGAGGCAACGGCAAAAACGCCCGCAATAGCGCAGGCAAAAGCCTAAAGGCAACGACTTCTTAAAAAAAATAGGGAAATTTTTCCCCTAAACGGGAAAAAACCCTATTATAATCCTTTTTTCATTCAAATTAAAAACTAGCCAAGGCAACAACCATTTATAGGCGGGGAATTGAACGTGGATTTGGGAGAAAAGCTAAGAAAAGCAATGGAAAAAATGCGCAACAGTTCCACCATGGACCGCGAAACAGTAAAAGAGGCGATAAAAGAACTCCAGCGCGCACTCATATCAAGCGACGTCGAAATAGCGATAGTGCTAAAACTAAGCAAAGAAATAGAAGAAGCCGCATTCTCGGATTTGCCCGCGGGAATTGGCCGCAAAGAACACGTAATCAAAACAATGCACGATAAGCTCTCACAAATTCTAGGGGGGCACAAAGAGCCGCCGCAAAAACCAAAAAAAATTCTCCTTGTCGGGCTCTTTGGATCCGGAAAAACCACCACCGCGGCAAAGCTCGCCAAATGGTACTCAAAACGCGCCGTGAAAGTCGGCCTAATAGCCGCTGACGTATTCAGGCCCGCGGCAATGGAACAACTAAAGACAATGGCACAGCGCGCAAACGCCGGATTCTACTCAAAGCCCGGCGAAAAAAACGCCGCAAAAATCGTGACACAGGGCATCAAAGAACTCTTTGGATACGACCTGATAATTTGCGACTCGGCAGGAAGAAGCGCGCTTGATTCGGAACTAACAAAAGAAATACGCGCAATCGATTCCGCATTCGGCTCAACGGAAAAGTGGCTAGTAATCGGAGCAGACATGGGGCAGGTCGCAAAAAAACAGGCGCAGGCATTCCACGAATCCATTGGAGTCAACGGAGTAATCATAACAAGAATGGACGGCTCCGCAAAAGGAGGGGGCGCGCTCGCGGCATGCAACACGACCGGCGCAAACGTTTACTTCATAGGAACCGGCGAAAAAATCGACGACCTCGAAGAATTCGACGCCACAAGGTACCTAAGCAGAATAATGGGCTACGGGGACCTGCAGGCACTGCTTGAAAAGGCAAAGGAAGTGCAAGAAGAGGAGGAACTCGACGCAGAGGCGCTTTTGAGCGGCGACTTCAACCTCGAAACTTTTTACAAGCAAATGAAGGCGGCAAGAAAAATGGGGCCGCTTGGAAAGGTAATGGAAATGATGGGCATGAACAGGCAAATGCCAAAAGAAATGATGGAACTCGGAGAACACAAGCTGGACAGGTTCGGCCACATGATGGACTCCATGACCGCAAAAGAAAAACATGACCCGGAACTTTTGAACAAAAGCAGGATCGCGAGAATCGCAAAGGGATCCGGGACAACGCAAGAGGAGGTCCGCGAACTCATAAAGAACTTCAAGAAAATGAAAAAAGTTTTCAGGCAGTTTAGCGGAATCGACGCAAAAAAACTCGAACAGGGAAAGGGAATGGACATGGGAAAAATCCAGAAAATGTTCGGGAAGAAAAAGAAATTCAAGCTAAGGTGAATGGGGAATAATTCTTGCTGCCAATCCGCGAAGGTGCAATCGTAATCGCAACCGCAGTTGCCGCATACACCGACCACAAAACAGGGTTCATTTACGATTACATAACATACCCGCTCATTGCCCTTGGAATTATCCTAAATGTGTGGGAGCAAAACTGGCTGGGGCTTGCGCTCGGCGCTATTGTGTTCGTGCTTGGGTATGCGCTATATTACCTGGGCAAGGTGGGCGGCGGGGACATCAAGCTCTTTGCGGGAATCGCAACAACACTGCCCTCGTATGACGGCGGAATTTTTATTATATCGGCTGGCATACTCGCGGCGCTTGGCGCAATGGTTTTTCTCTCCGCATATTATTGCGTAAAATATTTGCGCGAAAACGGAATAGAATATGATTACAACCGCGAGGGAATCAAAAGGGCGATATTTTTGCTCCTGATAATCACCGCATATTTTTCGGTGCTCCTTGGAACGGGGTTTGTTTCAAAGGAATACGTTGCGGCTTTCGCGCTGCCGCTTTTGCTCGGAACAATTTTCCTCGCGCTGGAAAAAGGCATTCGCAAAAAATTCTTCCTCAAAAAAATTTTGGTGAAAGATGTCGAGGAGGATGAAATAGTGGCATTCGAATTCATGCCACCCGAACAGGCAAAAAAAATCAGGGAAAACCTCAAAGGAATCATCGGTCCAAAGGAGGCATCGAAACTTTCAAAAATGGGAATTCGGGAAATGATGGTTTACCGCGACCTGCCAAGGTTTGGCGTGTTCATTTTTTTGGGGGTTGTAATGGCGCTCTTGTTCCCCGGATTTGGCGAATTCCTTGCCGGGGGCGGGCTTTGAATGAACCATGAGAAGTTCATGAAAAAAGCGATTTTGCTCGCCAAAAAAGCAAAGGCAGCCTATCCAAACCCCATGGTGGGGGCGGTCATTGTAAAGGAAGGAAAAGTTATCGCACAAGCCTACCACGAAAAATTCGGGGAAAAGCACGCGGAGGCAATCGCAATCGAAAAATGCGGCGAAAAGGCTAGGGGAAGCGATCTTTATGTTACATTAGAGCCCTGCAGGCACCATGGAAAACAACCCCCATGCACGAATGCTATCATCAAGGCGGGAATATCCAGGGTTTTTGTTGCATCCCCCGACCAGAACCCCAATGCCAGTGGAGGCGCCAAAATACTCAGAAAACACGGAATTAAAGTAAAAATGGGGGTCTGCGAAAAAGAGGCAAACAAAGAGCTTTACTTCTACATAACAAAGTCTTTTTTTGCCAAAAAACCCAAAATAACAATAAAAATAGCCATAACCAAAGACGGATTTTCCACATACGGAAACGGCAAAAGAAAAAGGATTTCCGGAAAAAAAGCGTTCAAATTCACGCAAAAACTTCGGGGCGAACATGACGCCGTTTTGACGGGAATTGGAACCATTCTAAAGGACGACCCGAGGCTTGATGTGAGGAAGGGAAAAAAACAGCCGCTTCGCATCGTGCTTGATTCGCACCTGAAAATAAGCCCCAAGGCGCGGGTTTTTGGAAAAAAAGGGCGCACCATAATTTTTTGCGCAAAAAACGCCTCCAAAAAAAAGGAAGAGGAATTGTCGCAAAAAGCCGCAGTTGTGAAGGTAAAAAAATCCGGTTCTGGGGTTGATTTGGGGGAAGTTTTCAAAAAACTCGGGCAAATGGGGATTCGAAGCGTTCTTGTTGAACCAGGGCCTGTGCTCGCATCAAGCCTTGTGCATAAAAGGCTTTTCGATAAACTAATCCTAATAATATCCGCAAAAAAAATTGCGAAAGGAAAACCTGCGCTCCAAAAAATCGGCAAAACAAATGTTCGTTTGGAAAATGCGAAAAAAATCGGGAGCGACACAATTCTTTTTTTGGTGAAAACATGATTGCAATAACCGGAAGCAACGGAGCGATAGGAAGGGCGCTTTGCGCAAGGCTCGCAAAAAAAGGCTTTGAAATCAGGGCACTTGACAGGAAAACCGGGGACGTGCTCGACAAAAAAGCCCTCACAAAGGCTTTTGCCGGATGCGAAATTGTAATACACTGCGCCGCGGTGCTTGACGAGGACTCGAAAAAAGTTTTCGAGGTAAATGTTTTGGGAACCGAGAACGCAGTAAAGGCGGCGGCCGCTGCAGGGGCGGAACAATTCATCCTATTCAGCAGCGTGGGCGTGTATGGTTCCTTGCCCGGAAAAAAATCCGAATCCACCAAGCCAAATCCGCAAACACCCTACGAGAAAAGCAAGCTCGCGGCGGAGGAAAAGGCGCTCGAGTTCCAGGAACTAATCAACGTGACAATCCTTCGCCCGGCACTAGTGGTTGCAAAGAACACTTATTGGGAACAAATAATTAAAACCGTTAAAAAGAATTTTCCCCTCCCCGGAGGGGGAAAGAACGCGTGGCAAATGGTTTGCCTCGAGGATTTGGCGGAAGCCGCAATTTTTTGCGTGGGAAACGAAAAGTGCTACGGCGAAACATTCATTGTGGCGGAAAAAAACACCAGAACCCTTATGCAAACCGTAATGCAAATACGAAAAGCAGCAGGGATTGGCGGCAAGCAGCCGACAATGCCGCTGTGGGCCGCCAAAATTCTCGCACAGCTCAATTCTTTGGCGCGCATCGTCCCGCTTTTCACCCCGGCTTACCTAAACAGGATGGCTAGAGAGAGAAACTATGACACAACAAAACTCGAAAGAATCGGGTGGAGCGCGAAAAAAGACTCGCTCGAATGCCTGGCAAAAATCACGCAGGAATTCGGGAAACCCAAATAGGGGTTAAACCGATTTTTCTTTTGCGCCCTTTGCAACCGAAGAAACTATTTTTTCCATCACTGTTTTTGCCTTGGCAAAATTTGTCGACTGCGCCTCTATTGCCGTGCCAACGTGCACGATGTCGGCGCCCGCCCTAATTGAATCGTAGGCGAACTTCTCGTTTTTGATGCCTCCTGCGACAATTAGGGGAATGTCAATCATTTTTTTTGTATAAGCAATCATTTCCGCGGGCGCGGGCTCCGAAGCCCCGCCGCCTGATTCGAGAATTGCAAGGCCTGAGCCCATGTACTGGCCCGCAAGCGCGGTGATTCCCGCAAGATAGGGCAAATCCCTTGGAATGGGCTGCGCCCTGCCGACCCAACCAACCGCCCTTCCGGGCGCAACTATAATGTAGGAGGTCGGAATCACTTCCAAGCCGGTTTTTTTGATCGGCGCGGAGGACGCAATCTGCGCGCCCGTGATGTAATAAGGGTCAAGCGAATTGAGCATGGACATGAAATAAATCGCATCCGCGTGCTTTGAAACAGAGGCAATGTTTCCCGGAAAAAGAATTACGGGAAGGGAGGAATTGTCCTTTATCTGCAAAATCGTCTGGTCCAAAAGCTCGCCCTGGGCGCCCACGCTGCCGCCGACACAAATCGCATCAACGCCCGCGTCCTCGACAATTCTTGCTATTTTTCCCGCGGTCACCGGCTCCTGGTTCGGCGGGTCGATTACCGTAAAAACAAGGCCTCTTTTTTCCTCAAGCCTCTTTAGAATTCCTTTGTAAACTTTTCCCTGAGCTATCACAAAAAACCAACTATAAAGTAACCCCAAGAACCTATAAAAACGTTTTCAGGGGGCGAATTGGAATTAAATCTCACCGGGGTTTTTGAGCAGCAAGAGGCAATGCCCAATGTTCTTTTTTTGTCCGGCGGACCTTATTTTTCCGTGGCCGGGGAGCAAAAAATCGTATTCGAGGCGCGAGATTTTTTCAACGCTCGCGAGCAATTCCTTTTTGCTCGCGCTCACAAGGTCATAGCGCCCAACGCCCATGTCGAATATTGTGTCGCCGGAAAAAAGAACGGAATTTTTTTTGTCGTAAAATGAAACCGAGCCACGCGTGTGCCCTGGGGTCTCAACAACTTCTAGCGAAAATTTGCCGAACTCAAAAACCTGGTTCGCGGAATAAAAATTTTTTATTTTCGGAAAAAAATTCTGCGAAAACCAATTCGCGGCGGTGAATTCATAATCCCTCGCGTTCACGAATTTTGCGTCATGAGCGGACATCCACTTCTTTGCATTCGGAAAAAGCGCGTCGGCGCCAATGTGGTCGGCGTGGCCGTGAGTGTGAAGCACCACCCCCACATCACCCGCAGAGTAACCAAGGGAGGAAATTGATTTTTCAAGAACCCCGGCGCCGGATTCGAGGCCGGTGTCTATTAGCACAAGCGCTGGGGCTTCGAGAAGGTAGGCATTGCAGTTCGCCCCCTTGCCTTCGAGCAAATGAAGGCCCGGAATTATTTCTTGCGGCATAAGAAACCCTTCAGTGGTTTAAAGTTTTTAACCGGTTCGCAGCGGCAAAAGAGAGTAGCAAGGAATTTATACCCTAACCAACTCTTTTGTTTTTTATGGACTCCGACGAAGGAAGGCAAAAAATTGTCAGGCGAATCATCGCCGCCACTGGAAGGCAAAAAAAGGACGTCGACTCCCAAATAGAGGCAAAAAAGGAGAAATTCTCGGGGCTTTTAACGGACTCGGGCGCAGCATTCATGGTAGCAAAAGAGCTCGGGGTAGAAATCTCGGAGAGCGCAACCGACGCAACGCAAATATCCGCTCTGCGGGACGGCATGAACAACGTCGATGTAATAGCAAGGCTCAAGAGGGCATATCCACCCCGCGAATTCGAAAAGAACGGAAGAAAGGGAAAGCTCCAAAACATCGTGCTCGCGGACGCCACTGGGGAAATTCGCGCAACCCTTTGGAATAAAGACGTTGAGGAATTCAACTCCAAAGCGCTTGAAAGGGGAACCTGCCTTAGGCTCTCGAATTGCTCGGTGAACTCATACAAGGACACGCTTCAGCTTAGCATCAACTACAACGGCACATTCGAAATTACCGCGGCCGAGTTGCCCGAACTCAAGGAAAAACTCCTCGCAATTTCCGATTTGAAGCCAAACATGCGGGATGTTTGCGTCAAGGCGGTTGTGAAAAAAATTTTTCCCGGAAAAGAATTTGAAAATGAGCGGGGCAAGGGAAAGGTCGTGAATTTTTTTATTTCAAAAGGGACGGAAGAAATAAGGGCGAGCGCTTGGAATGAGATGTGCGACGACGTGGAAGGAATAATTGAGGGCACGGAAGTCAAAATCGAGGGCGCTTACACAAAGGAAGGAATGAACGGCGGCACGGAACTGCACCTTGGAAGGGGCGCAAAAATAATTCCGGACAAGGACGCGGTGTAAAAGTGGAATATGCCTCACGCAACAAAGGGGAACGCACACTCAAAAAAATGTATGCCCCGATAAACATTCCTTAAATATGGATTCCTATTGCTGAAAAAGCAGATGCGATTTTATCGATATTTATGAGGAGTTGAACTGCTAAACCAGACAAAACTACAAGGAGTAGTTGCCTATCCGCTTTATCTTCTACGGTTTTTAGTCTTTCTTTTACATTCTTTATTTCTACTTCGCAAGCGGTGATTCTTTCCTTGTAAGTTCTATCGCCATTCACTTAAACCACTCTTGAGAATTACTTACTATAGTAGTTACTACTAAAGAAATTAGATAGGCGACCAAAACATCAGGGACAATAAAAGTATTTAATACCAAAAAAACTCCTAAAAAAAATAAAAACGTCTTGAGAAATCCAATGCTAAAAATTAGCCTGCTGAGTCTACGAATTTCTGAATTTAATGACATCAATTTTTCCTTAAGTATTTTGTTAGATATTAACTTTTCCCTGTCTAATTTACCTATACTTTCACCTCCTTATTTCGCACCGGCAATGAACCCTCCAAGTTATTTATAAACAAGCGAACCAATAGTATTTCAGAATTCGCCGCGCACAAAGGGCAAAGCCACTCCAAAGGCTTTTTTGCCCAAAAAACGCGCAGGGGAAAAAACGGAGGAATAAAAAATGGCCAAAGAAAAAATAAAGACTATACAGGACTTGCCCGGCATTGGGCCGCAGGCAAGCGAAAAACTAATTGCGGCAGGGTACAAAACCCTCGAAACCATGGCGGTGGCATCGCCCTCGGAACTCGTGGAAATAGCCGGGCTTGGGGAGGTTACTGCGGCAAAGGCAATCAAGGCCGCACGCGACGCGCTCGAAATGGGATACGAAAGCGCGGCAGACCTTGCGGAGAAAAGAAAGCTCGTGGGAAAACTAACCACCGGCAGCAAAGAACTAGACACCCTAATAGGAGGGGGAATAGAAACCCAAAGCATAACCGAAATTTACGGAAAATTTGCGTCGGGAAAAACCCAGTGGTGCTTCCAGACCGCGGTAATGGTGCAAATGCCAAAAGAAAAAGGCGGCCTTGACGGAGCATGCCTCTACATTGATTCGGAAAACAGCTTCAGGCCCGAGAGGGTCGTCGCAATAGCGGAAGCACAAGGGCTTGATTCCGCGGAAGTTCTAAAAAACATTTTCGTGGCAAGGGCGTACAACTCCGACCACCAAATGCTTCTAGTGGACAAGGCTGAGGAACTGGTGAAGGAAAAAAACATCAAGCTCCTAATAGTCGACTCCCTTACCTCGCAATTCCGCTCGGAATTCATTGGACGGGGCACCTTGGCGGAGAGACAGCAAAAGCTCAACAAGCACATGAGGGCGCTGCAAAAAATCGCGGAAATGAACAACATAGTTGTTCTCGTGACCAACCAGGTAATGGAGCGGCCTGACATCATGTTCGGGGACCCCACGGCTCCTATTGGAGGAAACGTTGTGGCACACGCGAGCAAAACAAGGCTCTATTTGAGGAAAAGCAAGGAGGACAAGAGGGTCGCAAAGCTCGTGGACTCGCCCTCGCTGCCGGACGGAGAGGCGATTTACAGGGTAACGGAGCAGGGAATTGTGGATGTGTAAAAAATAATTTCATGCGAAGAGTGAACAAACGGGGCAAAATTTTGCCCCAAAAAACTTTTTTTAGATTTTGTGCTGGCTAACGTCAAGGACATCAAGCAAATCGCACTCACACAAAGCACCCAGAAGCGAGGATATGCTCGGATTTGTCCTTTCCGAATCGCCCGAAATCAATTCCTTTATGTAAAGCCCGTGCGAGGAAAGAATTTCCAGGCGAAAAGAATTAGGCGAAAGCACCTGGGCTTTTTGAATCTCGAACCACTTGATGCGCTCCTTTTTGGCCCTGCGTTTTTCCACGCGCTCGGGGGTAGTTTGGAACGTGTCAATGCGCTTTCCAACCAACGCCAAAAGAAGCTTTTTGTCAAACTTATTTTTTGACGAGCAGGTTGCGCCATAAATTTTTTCAAATGCAAAAGTCTTGAGTTCCGCAACCCTTGCCTTGTGGCAAAATTCGAGGCCGTGCACCGAAATCTTTTCCTTATACAAAGAATTGACTTCTTTTTCGAGAACCAAAAGGCCAACGGAACGCTTTTTTGGCTCCACGAGCTCGAGCACAAAGGGCCTGCCCGAGCCAAGCATTAAAACATCCACGTCCTCCCTTCCGCAGCCGTGGAACTTTGCGGACCTCGCATCAAACAATGGAACCATGACCTTTTCGAGAAGCTCCTGAACCGATTCCTCCGAGAGCTTGCCCGTCATTTCACAATTTGGGCAGCCCCTGCCCTTGCACTTGAAGCAAAAATGGAAAGTTTGGGCAATAGAGCGCGAATACTTGTTGTATTTTCCAAAAACATATGCGCTGCAAATTTCTATTCTAGCGCGCCCCCGATCAAAGTCGGCAAAAACATGCACATCGGGTTCGCGGCTTTTTTTTGCCCCGAATTCGGATTCGATGAAATCACAGAGCCCTTGCCTCAAAGCCTGCTTTTGCCCTAAATCCGCAAAGGTAACGCCCACATCAAAGGATGTGAATTCTATTTTGCGGAGCAATTCGCGGACATCCGAATAAACGCGCTCGTTTGGATTCTTTGCCATAACGACTTCTGGCTGCAAAAAATTTTTAATAACAAAAAAAGCTGATTTCCCCCAGAAACGGGGGAAAAAATTAGAATAAATTCCCTTGAGGAATTATTGTCCTCCTCCGCAACAGCCGCCACCGCAGCATCCTCCGCCCATCACTTCACAATCACCTCCTAATCAAACCATTGCACTGCCAATACACTAATTGCCATGCGCAGGAATAAATAGTTATGTCCAGAACATGCGAACACGCGAACCAACTCGGCAACCCAAAAACCCCGCGGAGTCATAAGCTTTAAAATAAACAAAAACGTAAGTGTGTGCATGATTTGGCTAGAACTATTGCTCGCATCCGTTATGAGCATACTTCACTTCTATTCTGAAAGCGTGTCCGCAAAGGTCGAGCGGTTCCACAACGAGCTCGTGAGCTTTTCCGCCGGGCTTTTCATTACCCAGATTTTTTTCTACCTGATGCCCGAATTCTTCAAAGGGACTGAAATACTCGGGGACAACGTCTTTCTTTTGCTTTTGTTCGGGTTCGTATCATTCCACCTGGCGGAAAAATATGTTTACCAGCACGTGAAAAACAAGAACAAGCTCCTAAAGGACCTTGGGGAAATCCACGCCGCGGGATTTTTCATAGACCACTTTGTGGTCGGCATGGCTCTCGTGTTCGCGTTCAGCACAACCAACGTCATTTTCGGATTGCTCATTTTCATACCGCTATTGCTGCACACGCTCTCCTCGTCAATTGCCATGACGCACATTGACGAGCACTTTGACCAAAGCAAAATAGTGAACTCGCTGCTCTCAATCGCGCCCCTTCTTGGAGTGATATTCGCGGGGCTATTGAACCCCGACCGGCTCTTTTACCACGTTGTTTTCTCTTTCGTAATAGGCGCACTGCTCTATGTGGTCATAAGGGACATGCTCCCGCAAAAAGAAGAGGGAAACTCGAGGTATTTTCTCTACGGCTTTGCCACAAGCCTCATAATATTTGTTGTGCTAAAAGGCCTGCTCACCTAAGCGGGTCTAGAGGGTTGAGGGCGAGATTCCTTCGAGCCTGATACTGCACACCAAAACCGGGACAATCCCCTGCTCTTCCAAAGCACTAATGAGTTCGTCTGACTGTGCCCCGGGATTGAGTATTACCTCGTCAATGCCGGCGTCCTTGAACTGTGCAATAAGCGACTGCGTGATTTTCGGCGGAAGATAAACAGAAACCCTATCCGGCCTTTGCGCAAGCGCCAAAAGATTTGGGTAACATTTGACGCCCTCGATTTTCTCTTCCTTCGGGTTTATGGGAAAGACTTCCCAACCAAGTTTTTTGTATGCACGCACGCACTTGTTCCCGAACTTTTCCCTGTTCGCAGAAGCGCCGAGAATTGCAATCGAAGCCATAACATTTCACACAAAAAAATCGTAAAAAATCATTTTTGATTGGCACGCCCGTTTTGGGAGTCAATTATTGCGCCCGAAACATTTTTCACGACGTTTTTTTCGAAAATATTCGGCAAAATTTGGTCCTCCGAGGGATTCTTCAAAGTTCGCGCAAGGGCGTTCGCGGCGCGGATTTTCATGTCATTGGTCACCCTCTGTGCCTTTGAATCAAGCAACCCCCCTGAATACGCCGGGAAAAGCGAGGGCGTTGTTCACCTGGTTGGGAAAATCACTCCTGCCCGTGCCCACAATTCGCGCCCCCGCATCCTTTGCCTTTCGAGGCATTATTTCCGGGGTCGGGTTTGCCATTGCAAACACTATAGAATCGCGCGCCATGGAGGAAACCATTTCCTTTGAGAGCAAATTCCCCTTTGAAACGCCTATAAATATGTCCGCGCCTTTTAGCGCATCGGAAAGAGAGCCCCGCAAATTTTCAGTGTTGGAAATTTCGGCAAGCTTCTTTTTGTAACCTTGCAAATCCCGGCGATTCTTTCCAATTATCCCCTTGCTGTCGCATAGTACGACATTTTTCACACTGTTGCAAATGTTTAGGCGCGAATCGCCAAAGCACGTGAGAAAATTCGCTATTGCGGTGCCGGCGGCGCCGGCGCCATTGATTACGACCTTCATTTCCGAGAGGTCCTTGCCCACGACCTTTGACGCATTTATGAGCCCCGCGAGCACCACTATTGCGGTTCCATGCTGGTCGTCGTGCATCACAGGAATGCCGATATCCTGAAGGCCAGCCTCCACCTCAAAGCACGAAGGCGCTGCAATGTCCTCGAGGTTGATTGCGCCAAACACAGGGGAAATGTTATTTGTTATTGAAATTATTTCCTTAGGATTTTGGGTCTTTAGAGCAATCGGGAATGCGTCAATGCCGGCAAACTCCTTGAGGATCAATGCCTTGCCCTCCATTACAGGAAGCGAGGCCTCCGGCCCAATGTTCCCAAGCCCCAGCACTGAAGAGCCATCCGTGACAATTGCCACCGTATTTGCCTTCATGGTGTAATCATACACCAATTCGGGGTCATTGGCTATTGCAGAAGAAACATCCGCAACCCCCGGAGTGTAAACAAGCGCAAGGTCCTGCATTGATTCGACCTGTTTTTTCGGGTTGATTGAGAGCTTTCCCTTCAGCATTTTGTGCAATTCAATCGAGGGGGAATCTTTCACTTTAAATCACTACTGCTTCATCGCATCTTCATTGTTGATGAACTCGTAGGCCGAAAACGCGGCTATTACGCCTTCCGCCGCCCCAGTAATTGCCTGCTTGAAATGCCTGTTCGCGACATCGCCCGCCGCAAAAACCCCTAGAACATTTGTTTTGCTGTTCACGTCGATTATTATTTCGTCCTTTTTGTCAACCACGACGCCAAGGGCCTTTGCGAGCTGTGAATTCGGGGTCGCGCCAATCTCGACAAAAACCCCGTCAAGCGCAAGCGAGCCGCCCTCCTTGAACTTCACGCCCTTGACAAACTTCTCCCCGAAAACTTGCGCGACATTCTTTTTTGTGAGCAATTCGATTTTCGGGTTTTTTTTGACGCGCTCGCCATTCACGGGCTCGGGCCTTATTTGCTCGCCCCTATAAATTATGTAAACCTTCGAAGCGTGCTCGGAGAGGAACAATGCCTCCTTTGCCGCGGAATCGGAACCGCCAATCACTCCGACAACCTTGTTCTTGAAAAGCGCACCGTCGCAAACCGCACAGTAACTCACGCCCTTGTTCTCATACTCGGCTTCGCCGGGCACCCCCAATTTTTTCCTTGTGGTGCCTGTCGCAAAAAGCACGGTCTTTGCCTTGTACTCGCTTTTTTTGGTTTTCACCAAAAAGCCGCCGGAGTTTTTTTCGACCGCAATGACCTTTTCGTTCACAATTTCGACGTCGTTTGCCTTCACGTGTTCCTTTAATTGCTCCATCAAATCCCACCCGCTAATGGAAACTATTCCCGGCCAGTTCTCGACAATGTGGGTGTTGATTATGGTGCCCCCTACAATATCTCCGATGACAAGGGTCTTCATGCGAAACCTCGCGGCATAGACCGCGGCGGGAAGCCCCGCGGAACCCGCGCCGATTATGACAAAATCGTACTCTTCCACAAAAAAAACCTTTTTTTTAAATCCCAAGCGCCTCTGAAATCGCACGCCTGTCAAATCCCACGATTATTTTTCCGCCAATATCTATCACAGGAACGCCCATTTGCCCGGATTTTTCCAGCATTTCCTCCGCCCTATCCTGCTCCTCTGAAACATCGTATTCGCTATATTCAATGCCGTGGTCCTTGAAATAGGACTTTGCCATCCTGCAGTAGGTGCAGGTGGGCGTCGTATAAATCGTCACTTTAGCCATGTTTTTTCCCTAAAGAAAAGAAGGCATTTAACCCTTATAAAACTAATCCCAAAATTGGATAACACAAAAAAAATTTGGAAAAATTCGAATTTTCGGGAAAAAACCAAAAAAAGTTAACATATGTTTAAAATTTTTGCCGCGGCATATTATTTCATGAAGAAAACAATTATTGCGCCCCTTGGGGGAGAATTGGACGCGCTTTTTGTCGGAATACACGAATTTCCGACGGAAAAAGTCATCCTGATTCCCGCAGCCGGCTCGGCAAAGCAGGCGCAGAATGCAAGAGAAGAGCTCGCGAAATTTCGAATACCCGTGGAATCCGAAGAGCTCGAAGAACACACCCTCGAGGCAATGTTTGAGGCAATCAGGCACATTAAGAACAAAGAAAACAGCGAGATTGCAATAAACCTTGGCTGTGCATCAAAACCCATGGGCCTCGCGGCGACCGCGGCGGCATTTGTGAACGGCATAGGCGCATTTGATGTCGTGGACGACCGCGTCATCACACTGCCCGTGCTCAAATTCTCCTACTACGATGTTTTGTCTGACAAGAAAATGAAAATGCTAAAAACCCTTTACTCAGAAGGGAGCTTTGACTCGCTCGAAAATTTGAGCAAAAAAATCAGCATAGGCCCTAGCCTCATAAATTACCACATTTATGGAAACAACAAAAACCCCGGGCTCAAAGAACTCGGCCTCGTGGAAATTAGCCGTGGCGACGGAAAAGTAAAAATAGCGCTCTCCACAATGGGAAAACTCCTTCTAAAGGAAAAAAAGAAAAAATAAAAAAAAGAATTTTGGGAACCCTCTAATTTGAGAGTTCCGCATCTATTACCTGCTTGAACACAGAGAATGGCTGTGCCCCAACTACCCTTGTTCCGTTTATGAAGAACGTTGGCGTTCCGGAAACTCCCGCGGCCTGGCCGTCGGCAAAGTCAGCCTGAACCTCGGCGCGGTACTTTCCTGAATCAAAGCACGAATTGAACTGCTCCGTATCAAGGCCAAGTTCCTGCGCCCACTGCTTGTACACTGCCGTGCCCATGATTGCCTGGTTTTCGAAAATTTTGTCGTGGAACTCCCAGAACTTGCCCTGGTCGTCCGCGCATTCGGCGGCTTCAGCCGAGGGTTGCGCCTCCGGGTGGAAGCTTAGCGGGAAATCCCTGTATATGACCTTTACCTTGCCCGTGTCGATATATTCGCTCCTAATCTGCCCAAAAGTGTCCTTATAGAATCTGCCGCAGTAGGGGCACTGGAAATCCGAAAACTCTATTATGGTTATCGGCGCATTCGCGTCGCCCTCAACAGGGTCATCTCCCTCTAGAGCATCCAAATCAATTTTGGGTTCAACCTCATTTCCCGTGTTGCCGGTATTACCTGTGTTGCCGGTGTTGCCTGTGTTACCCGTGTTGCCGGAGGGAGCGGCAGGCATATTCTGAACCGCCACTGTGAGACCAGTTAAGTTCTCGTTGACACTGGTCCCCACTATAAAAATCGTGCCCGAAAGAACCAAGGCCGAAACTATCAAACTGATTGGCAAATGCATGTTGTTATCCAAAAACAAAACCTCCGTGTGTAACTCATTAACATGAGTGCGTTACTTATTATGTGCTTTTTAATATATAAAGGTTTCTGAAATCCATTTGCCCCACAAAAGAAGACAAAATCCTAAAACCTTTATTTATAATCGCCCAAAAACGTATATAATAGGAATTGTTTGATTAGGCACACGGCTCGGAGTTTAAGCGAGCTTAGAATTGAGCAATGAGCGCCACTGGTCGGCACTCATGTTGCTATACTGCTGCCCGTTCACAAAAAAAGTCGGGGTGCCCCGAAGGCCAATTGAGGTCGCGTAAGAATAATCCCCCGCGACTTTCGAGGTGTATTTTCCCGAATCGAGACACGAATTAAACGAGCCGGCTTCAAGCCCTATTTTGCCCGCATAAGACTTGAGGTCCTCTGTTTTCAGGTTTTGCTGGTTCTCAAAGAGAGTGTCATGCATTTCCCAAAACTTCCCCTGCTCCGCGGCGCACTCCGAGGCCTCGGCAGCCTTGAAGGCATACGGGTGAATTGATGAGAGCGGGAAGTGCCTGTAAACAAATTTCACCCTTGATTCATATTCGGGCCAAACAGGCTTGAAAGCCTCATAAGCCGACCCGCACGCGGGGCACTGGAAATCCGAAAACTCGACAATGGTGACGCTTGCCCCTTCGTTTCCTTTGATGTGGCCGCCGGCTTCAAGCTCTGATTCATCAAAACCAGGCCCCGGATTCGAAAGGAACATGAAAACAACCGCAATGCCGCCCACAATCAAAAGCACGCCAAGCACGGTGTAAAGGGTGTTGTCGCCAGAATCCTTTTTTTCCTGCCCTTTCTTCACTTCCTTTAGGCGCGTCATTTCTAAAACCAACTCCGAAAATCCTTT
>JANLHD010000105.1 GCA_024653865.1 archaeon
CCGAACAGAAGGCGCCACTTCCGCCACAACCTCTATTGCGGGGTTTTCAAGCGCCGCTTTTACCTCTTCTATTGCGCCCATGGCAGAATTACCTTAGAGGTAATATTTATTATTTTGGAGAGCCCCAATATTCACATGAAAAAATACGAGTACAAATACACCCCAAAAAATGCGGATGTTCTCCTCTCGATAGAACTAAATGTTTTTGCTGTTAGTGCGCTCGCTTTTTTCGTGCCAATAATTTTGGGGCACCTAACCGGCTTTCCCAACCAGCTCATTGTGGGCACTTTGGTGAACGCGCTTCTTGCCTACGCCGCACTGAAATTCTCCTTCCAAAAATCGCTTCCGATAATAATTCTTCCCGCGCTCGGAGCGCTCGCTTCCGGAATAATATTCGGCTCCTACACGATTTTTCTCTTATCCCTGGTTCCGTTCATCTGGGTTGGCAACGCGATTTATGTTTTCGCGCTCAAAAAATTGCCGCAAGAAAAAGGGTTCGCAAATCCGCTCGCATGGGCATCAGCCATTAAGGCTGGTTTTTTGTTCGCAGCAACACTCGCGCTCTTTTTACTCTCGCAAGTTCCAGCACAGTTCCTACTTCCCATGGGCATAATTCAATTTGTGACCGCACTTTGCGGCGGCGCGCTTGCGGGGATTGTGCTCAAGCAAAGATTCGCGTGAAAAGGTCGTGGCGCATGCAAACCAAAGTTTATGCCATCAACTCGTTTGTGGACAGGCGCGGAAAAGGCGGTAACCCGGCGGGTGTTGTCCTTGATGCAGATGGCTTGACCAAAGAGCGAATGCAGGCGATTGCAAAAGAAATGGGTTTTTCCGAAACCGCTTTCGTGCAAAAGTCCAAAAAAGCGGATTTTCGCCTCAGGTTCTTCACCCCCATAAAGGAAGTTGATTTGTGCGGCCATGCAACAATAGCCGCATTTTCCCTTTTGGCACAACTCGGTAGAATAGGCAGAGGAAAATATTTGCAGGAAACAAAGGCGGGGATTTTGGGGGTTGAAGTAGGGCAGAAAAAAAGGGTCTTCATGAATCAGACAAAACCAACGTTCAAAACATCACTTCCTAAAGACGCAATTGCGGATTCGCTTGGAATTAATGAAAAAGAAATTCGTGAGGGTTTGCCCATCCAGGTCGTGTCGACAGGCCTCTGTGACATCATGATTCCGGTAAGAAGCCAAAGAATTCTGGATAAAATAAACCCGGATTTCAAAAAAATCTCGCGCCTGAGCAAAAAGTTTGGCGCAGTAGGATACCACGTTTTTGCGCTAAAACCAAATCCGAGATTTGATGCTAGCTGCAGGAACTTCGCGCCCCTCTATGGCATTAACGAAGAGTCGGCCACAGGAACCTCGTGCGGAGCCCTTGCTTGCTACCTCTTCGAGCACAAAAAAATCCCGCATAAAAGCGAGATTTCTTTCTCCTTCGAACAGGGGCGCTCGATGAAAATGCCCTCGGAAATTCTCGCCAAACTTAAAACCAACAACGGAAAAATAGGTGAAATCCAGGTTGGCGGAACTGCAAAAATAATCGGAAAAAAAGAGATGTAAAAAAGCCTCCGGCGGGAATTGAACCGTGTTTCTTAGTTTAGCAGAACCATGAGTAGTCCTATAACAAAACCCGCCCCCATAAAAAAAGGGTTTTCTTTAAATTTTGTGTAAAATAAAATTGCCCCTGCGACTGTTAGACTAATGATACTGGCTGGAATAAACCACCATAAGTTTACTGGCATCAATTCTCTAAATGCATTTAGTATCGTAATTGCAACTCCCGTCTCACTGACATCTTGTCCTGTTTTTAGGGAAATTCCTAAAAATAATCCTTCGATAAATCCAAACATGAACTCTTCTTTTGGCATACTTTATTTGCATTTTGTATTTTAAAAAGAAATCTGGTACAATCACTCCCGCGAGAATTTTTTCGTAAGACTTGCGCTTTTCTCGGCTTAAACCTAACTCCGCATTTTGAGTGCTCCGTTAGGATTTAATGCCTCCAAAAGCAGCAGAGACGTCCACGAAAAAATTCAATCCTCAAAAGGAGGTGGTTTTTGGTGGTTGAAATTCGTTATCCAAATAAGGAAGAAATCCTGCAGGCTCTAGGGGCTGAAGAGCCGACAGACAGGGAACTGTGGATTTTGGAAGAGTTCTGGGGCGGTTGTGAGTGAATCTCCCTCTTTTCTTTTTGGTTTTCATTTTTTGTGCCGCTGCGTTGCTGGCGCTCTACATGCTCACGGGGAAACAATGGCTATTGGATTTGGAGATGAATATTGTTTCTTTTTTTGCCGGTTTTTCTCTCGCAGAGGCAATCTTATGAGCGCACCGGCAAGGACGTCCCGAAAATCTGATAGTATCAAAGCGCATAATTCTCTAATGGGTGAGAGGGTCGGTTTCGATTCGCCTGATTTGAGGGCTGAATTTTTTCAGGAATTGCGTACTGCATTGCAAGCAAATAGCTGGAAAGAAGTGGCTGGCTGTTTTGGCTTGAAGAGGAATTTTTTTCAGAAATACCAGTATGGTTTGCTCTTAATGCCGAGAAACCTTTTTGAAAAAATGCTTTCAAGAATCCCCGAATCCAGCAGAGTGTATTTTTTAGGGCGCCTGATTTCAAAGTCAGCCAACTGGGGAGGGGTAAAAGGTGGCAAGGCTCTTTATGCAAAATACCCGCAAGAGTTTGAAAAAAGGAGAAAAAATGGCATAAAGAAATTAAGGGCTCTTGGGTTTGGGGTCGCACGCAAAATAGATTCCGAGAATGAGCTATCCGAAGAGCTGTGCGAGTTTGTTGGTGCCTTTATGGGGGATGGGTTTTTTAGTGAAGGAAAAATGCTCGGCATTTCTGGGCATAGTGAGTTAGATTTGGATTATCACAACTACTTGTCCAAAAACGTAAATGGCTTATTCGGCCTGGAAGGGAAAATATGTAAATCAAAGGAGAAAAATTCTATTTATTTGAGGTTTAATTCTGTGGAATTATGTGAAATGTTTGTCAAACGATTTGGTTTTCCTAATGGGCCAAAAGCATATTCAGTTAAAATTCCAGAAGAAATTCTTATTGCAAAAAGAGAGTTCCTTTTTTCAACAATAAGAGGAGTTTTCGACACTGATGGCTGCGTGTATTTTGATAAAAGGAGCATTTATTCCAACCCTTATCCAAGGATAGCGTTGGGAATTAAGAGCAAACCTCTGACAGAGCAATTGTATGCGATTCTGAGCAAGGACTTTTCAGTTTATAAATTCGAGAACAACAGGGGTGATTGCGGCGTTGAGATATATGGGCATGAACAGCTCAAAAAATGGATGAACTTGATTGGGTTCTCAAATCCTAGGCACTTAAATAAAATATTGAAGCCCCGGGCGGAATTCGAATCCGCGACCTCGTCATTACCAATGACGCGCTCTGGACCAACTGAGCTACCGGGGCCCTAGAATTCACTAAAAATTAGCATTCGGAAAACATTAAAAATCAGCGTTCCCTGCCCTTCACAAAAAGAGCGGCCCGAGCCTCTTCCCCAAAGGAAAACCCCCTTTCCTCGCCCGAAACAAGATCCTTTACCTTAAACTTTTTCCCCCTAACCTCGTCCTCTCCAAGCACAATTGCGAAAGAAATGCCCCTCTTATTCGCATACTCGAAGTTCTTCTTCACGTTCCTTCCCATCAAATCAATCTCCGCATTCACCCTCGCCTTCCGAAACGCAGAAGCCAGCAAAAACCCCTCCGCGAATGAACCCGCCCCAATCGGAATTATGAACACGTCCGTGTTCGGCCCGATTACAAGCGAACCTTCGAGCGCATCAAAGAGCCTGTCAACGCCAAAACTAATCCCTGTGGCGGGAGTTTCCTGCCCCCCATAAAGCCCGATGAGCTTGTCATAGCGCCCGCCTGCGCCAACGCTCGGGCCGTCACTAATCGCAATCTCGAAAACAGTTCCGGTGTAATACTCAAGGCCGCGAGCGAGGCTCAAATCAAATTCAACTTCCAAGTAACCGTTCTTTTTTGAAAGTTCAAGCAATTCTTCGAGTTCTGCGAGAGCGGGCTCGTTTTTTATGTAATGCTTCATTTCTTCGAAGGAATTTGCTTCAATTTGTCCAAGAATTCGTGTTTCAATTCCTTTTTCCTTTAGTTCCTTTTCCACTCCGCCCCTGCCGATTTTGTCAAGCTTGTCGAGAGAGCGAAAGGCGTCCACAATATTTTCTTTCGAAATCCCCATTTCTATTGCAAGCGCCTCAAGGGTTTTGCGGTTGTTCACGCGTACCTTGAAATCCAATCCAAGCCCGCGCATGACATCCACCGCGACCTGAACGCACTCGAAATCCGCATAAACCCCGAGCGCCCCGACGATGTCCACATCCGCCTGCGTGAACTCGCGGTACCTTTTTGCCTGCGGCCTGTCATAGCGGTACACGGGGGAGATCTGGTAGCGCTTGAACGGCCTTGCGAGCATCGGATTTGACGCAACAACCCTTGCAAGCGGCACGGTCAAATCATAGCGAAGCCCGAGTTCGCGCTCGCCCTTGTCCTTGAAATAATAAATTTCCTCCTTTATCGCCTCCCCGCCGCTTCCTTTTGCCGCGAGCAATTCAAAGTCCTCCACAATGGGGGTTTGCAGGGGCTCGAATCCGTAGCTCTCGAACACCTTTCGGATGAAGTCCTCGATGAACTGCTTTTTTTTCGCCTGTTCGGGAAGAAAATCCCTCATGCCCCTAACCGTCTGAAATTTCATAGCAGCCACTCAACTATTAGTTTTGCCAAAAACTGGATTGTCAACTTAGAACTGAACTTTCTAAAAGCCCTGCCGGTGAACCAGCCTCCTCAATAATGGTTTTTTTTTCACGCAGGTGCCTCCTGTTTGGATTTGCGTTTTTGAAGTTTTGTTTTTGAAAGGCCGCGGCCGGGAATCGAACCCGGGTCCGGGGGACCACAACCCCCAATACTAACCACTATACTACCGCCGCCACGCGAAAGAACAGCCTGTCCACTAGCCAAATTGTTTTCAGAAGCAGTTATGGCTGTGAAGACGTTCACTGTCCATGAGATAAATTTGGGTCGGTTTTCTTTATTAAAGTTGCCTTTTTCGGCTCGGCGGCTCCATTTGGTTCATGCGAATGCTTTTATTTGCGGAAAAGCACTATTTTTGCAGGGGTCAATTTCATGGTCACAAAGAGCCTTTTCATCGACAAAAAAACCGCCCTTGCCAAGGTGCGCAAGCACTCGCAAATAGTGCGCAAGGGAATCGGGAAAGTCGAGGCCCTCAAAAAAAAGGTGAAGAAAAAAAGAAAGCCAAAAATCAGGAAGTGATGTTGAATATGCCGCCAGGAATAAGAAGGGAGCCAAGAGTCAGGGGCCTTAAATTATTGGGGCTTGACCTTGCACATTTGTTCGGATTTCATCCCGATTCCACAAAAAACAGGCACCCAATAAAAAGGGAAGAGCAATAAAATTCACGAAACGATTTTTCTGACTTTTTCGGCGACTTCGCGCTTAGCCAAAATGAGTATTTTCGAGCCCAATTTGAGGCTGGTGTCGCCATCGGGGATTATGAGGGTGTCGTTCTCGTAGACCGCAACTATCGCCGAACCGCTCGGGTGCTCTATGTCCTTGATTTTTTTTCCCAAAACCTTGGAGTTTTCTGTCACAAGGATTTCCATTATCTCCGCCTGGCCGCGTGAAATGAACGCAAGGTCAAGCACCTCGGGTTTTGTTATGAGCTCTGCAATGTATCCCGCGGCCGCTGCCTCCGGATGAATCACGATGTCAATTCCGAGCTTTTTGAGCACGTTCTCGTCATAATCAATTTTCCCTATGCGCGTTGCAACGTTTTTTGCGCCAAGCTCCTTTGCAAGAAGCGAAATCACCATATTGGTTTCGTCCTGGCCTGTTAGTGCAACCAGCGCATCCGCCTCCTTAATGCCTGCCTTTTCAAGGGTCTTTGTCTCCGTGCCGTCGCCCTTTGTTACCACAATGTCCAGCTCGTTCGCAATTCTTTCGCACACCTTCTCGTCCTTGTCAATTAGGACAACGTCGTGCTCCTCGTCCAGGAGTATTTCTGACAGGTAGTAACCCAGGTCCCCGCCCCCGACGATTATAATGTACATAAAAATTTCACCAATTAATGAACGCTTTTAGCCTTTTTAAGTTTTCTTGAAAGAAAGCGCGAACCCTATTGCGCTAAGCAAAGGGATTATTTCCAGCCTTCCAACCCACATGTTGAATATTAGCATTATTTTGGACGCAAGAGGCATTGTGATGTCGACTAATTGTTCCTGCAAACCAACGTTGCCCTGCGCAGAAACAACCGAGAACAGCGACTCTTCGAACCCGGCGCCTTCGAGCGTGAGCACGAAAACTCCCGCCGCAATGAGAACGAGATATAGCAGTATGAATTGGTTGACTTCACGCACCTGCCGGTTTTCTATGAGCTTGCCATCGAATTTTTTCTGGAAAAAAGAGTCCTTCGGTAGTATTAGTTCCTTGATTCTCCAGTAAATTGATTTTACGAAAATCATTGCCCTCGAGACCTTTATGCCGCCGCCCGTGGAATTGCTGCTAGCGCCAATCACCATGAGGCCGAGCAGTACCATAATTGAAAAATCGCCCCATCTGGAAAATTCCCCGATTGATACCGTGTAAAATCCGCCGCCGGTTAGCGCCGAGGTGTTGTGGAAAAGCGCCACTTGAAGGGCGTTGCTTGCAATCGGGTAAAAAGCAATCATCTTGGGCAAAACAAGCAGAACCGAAATTACCAGCACAGATATCATTGCCTTGAATTCGTTGTCGCGCAGGTACGCCATGTAATCACGCTTCCGCAAAAACAGGTAGTGAAGCGAAAAAGAGGTCGCGCCGATTAGCATTGTCGCGACCATTGCAAGTACAACCCACACGTTGGCCCCGATTAGGCCTGCCGAACTCGAGTCCATTCCTGTGGTGGAAATCGCGGACATTCCGTAATTGATGGCCTGAAATAAATCCAAACCCGCCAACAGGAGCAATCCCACACAAAACGCCGTGAGGAAAATGTATATTATCCAGATTTCCTTTGCGGTGTTCCTGAAATTCGGCCTAACCGTGCTCTCCCTGCCCTCTGCAACCATTAGTTTTGCTGATTTGGTGTAGGTCGTGAAAATGCCCATCATGCCCAAAACAATTATCCCAATTCCGCCCATCCAGGATATGAACGAGCGCCAAAGAATCAGGCTTTTCGGCGCGGAATCAATGAACGGCGCCATAATGCTTATTCCGGTCGTTGTTATCGCGCTCATTGTCTCGAAAAAGGAGTCGACAAAACCCATACCCATGATGAGCGAAAAAGGGATTGCCGAAATCGCGGTAAAAACAAGCCAGATAATCGCGACAATCATGAATGCGTGCTTTAGGTCGGTTTCGGCATTTGTGTCAAACGCTCTTTTGAGCGAGAGGCCCAAAACAAAGCTGAATGCCGAAACCAATGCGTATACCAAAAGTACAAAAACCGCTTCGTGGAACCATAACCCCGCAAGAAATGGGATGGCGAAAAGCGTCGAACTCCACTTGATCAATGAACCCACATCGCGCATGACAACGCGAATGTCTTCCGACCCAAGGCGCACGAGCATCAAAAATCATACTAAAAAGGCTTTCTTTGCTTATAAATTTGATGAACGCCAGAACGCCAAAGCAGCGGAACCAAATTCTTAAATATGCAAATATAGTTCTTTCTTTTTGTGAAAGAGCCAGCCAAACCAACAAATTGGATGCGCTTGGCGCGCGTAGATAGGGCTGCGACGAAAAAATTTCGTGAACACCCGAGCCTCTTGGCGTTCTTCAGGTCAAATGTAACACTGCGGGAACTCAAGCCCGGAGTGGTTGTGGCAGTTGGCGGAGAACTAAACCATAATTTTCGCCCAGCCTATTTGAACCAAGTGGAATTGGAGCGTTTCATGAATGCCGACGAAAAGCTCCTTGCTGTCGCGTTCAACAGGAAAACCAATGCCTTCGAACCGCTAATAAGCTGTGGGCTAAACATTGCCGCCGACCACTTGTGGCTGCACACCTTGAGAAGCGCCGAAACAAAACCGGTTGATGAAGCCGCGCGCAGAAAAATAAAAACTTATTTTTTCAGGGCGATAATCGACCCCGCGGTTGCCATAGCGCGAGAACACGGGTTTTCCGAAATAAGGCTCCATGCAAGAAACCTTGAATTAGTAAAATATTATTCCACAATGAACTTCAAATTTGAGGATCCGCACGACCCGTTGCTCGGGGTTTTTAGGTTTGGAAAAAAAGCGCGAAAGGTCAAGCGTTTGCAGGGATAATGCCCGCCTTTTCAAATGCAGCCAAAATAATTTGCTCAATGTCAATCCCGAACAAACCCAAAATAAAATAAAGCACGGTCTTTAGCACAAAGTAGAATGCGATGAACGCTATTATGATTGCCGCCTTCTCCGCCCAATTTGGCCAATTCTTGGTGAACGGCAAGTATTTTTCCATTGCCCTTTGCGTGCCCTTCCATATTTTTTCCCTCAAAAGCAAAAGTGCCGCAAACAGCAATCCAAGAATTGCAAGCGCTTCCCAGCCAACTCCCGCCTGGTAGAATGAAAAAAGCAGCAATGCCATTAGAATCGCCCTGAGCCAGAATTTTTTGTTCAATTCCAATAAAATCACCTATTTTGGAATGCGGG
>JANLHD010000108.1 GCA_024653865.1 archaeon
GGGACGGGGCGTATTCACAGGGGTATTGCTGTTCCGAGGAATATGTGGGCACACTTGCGTGCTCGGCAAACGGCGATTGCGATGACGGGGATTCGTGCACTTTGGACATTTGTTTTTCGGATGGCGGGGTTTGCACAGTGGCGTGCGTAAACTCGCCAATCATCGGATGCGAAACAACAAGCCCTGCTTGCGGGAACGGCGTTTGTGAACCCGGCGAAGATGACAATATTTGTGCTTCAGACTGCGGCGGCAATGACACAACAGCAAACAGCGTCGATGGGGGCGGGGAAGTTGGAAGCGAAGGCTACAAGGCGTTCTCTAGGGAACTCACTTTTTCTGTCCTTGAAGTGAACAAGGCGGCAAGCGTCTCGGTCAAGGTTTCGCACGGCTTTCCAAGATTGACCCCAATGAACGTGCAACTGCACATTTTCAGGAATGGAAAACTTGTTTATTTCGGGGAACACAATACCTCGCTTTTGGATCCTTCAAGGACATTTTTAATAGAATTTGATAGGGATTGGACTCCCGCAGAGGTCGGTGAATACGTCGCAAAAATTGTGCTCTCCAATGCGGATAAGACCGTGAAATTTGACATTCGCGAAGAAAAAATTACCGTGAACGCGCAAGGTACTGGAAACATTGTGGATGATATTTTGGGCGACGGGAATGATGCGATTACGGGAGGGCTTGACAATAACAAGCAATTCCAAAATGCGGTCGAAAGTGAAACCATAGAGGTTGACTGGGGTCAGATTGCACCCTTAATGGGCACGGCAATATTGCTATTAGGGCTCATTGTTTTCTTTTTGCTCAAAACAAAGACTTAAATGACCTCATTTTGGCTCTTTACCCAATCTCTTTAAATTAGAAAAAGGGTTTCTATTTTCTTAAGGGGAGTTGGAGTTTTTGGAGTTTACAGGGGACGAAAAAAGGCTGTTGGAACCGTTTTTTTCGAACATGGACAAAAACGTGTTCGTATTGACCAACCTTCCGGAGGCGGTGAAGGGCGCGTTATTTTCCAGGTACAGCAGGAGCGCCAAGAGCCTGCGAAGGCTGCTGCTCGACGAGTTCATCAATGACGAAAAAAGCGGGTTCGCACAAATCGTGGGCTATTCGGAAAAAATGGGGTATAGCCAGGTTGTTGCAACGCAGAAGGCGGAGGAATTCTACGACCGCGTGCTTGTCGGGTATGGGGATGATTCTGTTGCTGAGCTCGGCGGCGCGCACATCGCTTGCGAGAACGTGAGCAACATTGCATCAAAAGCCCTCGAGGACGCAAGGCTCGGGATTTCGCCACTTGAGAAGAGCACGCGCTATGTTTACTTCGACCAAAAAGTGGACGACAAATTTCTCTATTATCGCGATGAGGGTATAATGAATTCGAGGCACGCAAATTTGTATGTCGAAACTTGCGATTCGCTCTTTGAGTCTTACGCAAAATTAATCGAGCCGACGAAAAGGCATTTGATGGAAAAATTCCCGAAAAATGATGCGAGCGAGCGGGCGTACAATTCTAGCATACGCGCAAAGGCGTGCGATATTCTGCGGGGTTTTTTGCCGGCATCAACGCTTACCAATGTGGGTTTGTACGGGAACGGCAGGAGCTTTGAATACCTTTTGGTGAAAATGTACGCGCACCCGCTTGCGGAAGTGAGGGGCATTGCAGAGGAGATGCACACGGAGCTAATGAAAACAATTCCCTCATTTGTGAAGCGCGCAAAGGGAAAATATGGCGACCCCACAATCAATTATTTTTCGCAAACAAGATTGGGAATGGAGAAACTTTGCGCGAAAGAATTCGCGAAAGAAAAGCCGCAGGCGCGCGAAGAGGTGGTGCTCACCGCTTATGACAAGGATGCGGAGGAAAAGGTTGTTGCTGCCGCGCTCTACCCTTACACGGATGTTTCGTTCGAACAGGTGAAGAAAAAAGTCAGGGAGATGGGCCACGCGCAAAGGGTTAAAGTAATCAAGGAGTACATTGGCAGGCGCGAGAACAGAAGGCACAAGCCGGGAAGGGGCTTTGAGCACGCGTATTACGAGTTCGACCTTTTGTGCAATTATGCGTCCTTTAGGGATTTGCACAGGCACAGGGTGCTCACACAGCAAAGGCAGGACCTAACCGTTCGGCATGGGTTTGACACTCCGCCGGAAATGAGAGAAATCGGAATAGAGGAGGAGTTCAATTCGAAAATGGTCGAGGCGGCGCAGGCTTATTGGAAAATCCGCTCTGATTCCTCGCTTGCAAAGCAGGCGCAATTCGTTGTGCCTTTCGCGTACAGGATCAGGTGGAACAATTACCTCAACTTGCGCGAACTCTATCACCTTGTGGAACTTCGTTCAACCATCCAGGGCCACCCGGATTACAGAAGGGTCGTCCTAAAAATGCTCGAGGAAGTGAGGAAGGTGCAGCCGGTGCTTGTTGAGGGAATGGGCTTTGTTGACACGCGCGAAGCCGGGCTTGAGAGGCTTGATGCGGAGAAAAAAACCGAC
>JANLHD010000110.1 GCA_024653865.1 archaeon
TCCTTTCCGCATTCAGAGCAGGTTGCCTTGTGCATTTCGCGGGGTCCGCCAAAACTATTGTTGAATCCCATGCTTTTCTCTCCTTGTTTACTATATCCTGTAAAAACAATGAATCACTGGTTATAACCCATTATTCTTGCAAGCTTAACCAATTCCCTATATGCGGGGGCTTTTAACACTATGTATTTGCGCAACGCCGGTTTTTTCTTTGGTTTTTCTTTTTATTGCTTTCGTTCCTTATTTTGGCGTGGTTCTTGAGTCCTTTTTTTCTTGGGTTGCGCTTCCGCTTTTCATTTTTTTCGCAAGGGTTGCGGATGTTTCGCTTGGCACCATTAGGCTTATTTTTATTTCAAAGGGCTTTCGCAACATCGCGCCCTTTATTGGTTTTTTCGAGATACTGATTTGGCTGTTTGCAATTTCCCAGATTGTGCAGAACCTTAGCGAGCCGCTTTTGATGGTTGCGTATGCGGGTGGATTCGCAACCGGCACCTATGTGGGCATTTTGATTGAGGAGAAGCTTTCCATAGGGAAGGTTCGGCTGAGAATTGTCGCGAAGAAAAGTTCGCTCGAAATAATGGCGGCCCTCAACACAAACAATTTTCCCTTTACCGCGACAAGGGTGGATGACCCGGAGCCCGAGGCGAGGTCGATTTCGCTTCTTTTGGACAGGAAAAAAATTTCTAAAGTGCTTGCGATAATCAGGGGTGTGAGCCCGAATGTTTTCTATTCAATTGAGGACGTGCGCTCGGTTTCGGAGGAGCCCCCGCACACCCACACATTCACCTTTTGGGAGTTCGCGAAGAACCGCCTCCAATTCAAGAAGGGGAAGTGAATTTGGGAAGGGCATCAATCGCTTTTCCCGAGAATTATTTGGAGTGAATCGTAATCCGAATTCAGCAGGGTTTTTTGGCTCTGCTTTTTTTTTGTGAGCATGCCTGCTAATGCGAGTTGGTTTGCGTCGCGGCTCACGGCTTCTTGCTTTCTCTTGAGTTTTTTCGCTATTTCCCCTATTGTTTTGTTTTTTCCACCGTGAATTACGTAGCTGACCAACTCGAGTTTTTTTGGGGACAAAAGCCGGCTGAGTTCCCCTGTGTTTTTCAGGTAAATTGTGTGTGTGCCGGGCTTTGCAGTGATTCTTTCAGGGTGCTCGAACACTTTTCTTATGTCATCTTCCATCTTTTCTCCGATTTTTATAATAATGTTTTTCATAGCCATCGCCTTCTAAATAACTTCATATATTATATAACCTATTAGGTTATATTTAATGGTTTTCTTCGTATTTCACCCGGTATATGTGCCAGTTGTCCCTGATGTTTTGCATAATCCTCATTACGGTGTCATAACTAATTTTTTCGGCGAGGTATTGTTTTTCTCTGTTCTTCGAATAGAACCTGTGCACATTTGGATTTTCTTTTTTTGACGCGTCAAATCTAATTATCTCGGCCGGCCTTTCATTTATCATTGAAATCTGTGAAATCACGAATTCTTCCACTTGGCCGGACAATTCCGAAAGAACTAGTTTGACAAAGAGCCGGTTTTCCTGTTTTCTCTCAAGCGATTCGTCAAACGAATATTCAATTCCTTTCTGCATCCCAAAGACCCTTTTGTGTTAGGTTCTCCGCCCGCCAAACAAAGTAACGCCGCAGCGGTTTAAATGCTTTTTAGGGGGTGGTTGCCGGTGCGACGAATTGGAATCAGTAACTTGCATGTATCTCTTTTTTGAGTTGCTGGAACTGTTGGGTGTACCTTATTTCCGGATTTCTGGGGCGTGTGAAGGGCACGTTGAACTCGTTTTCTATGCGCTTGTTTTTCATGAGAAGCACCCGCTCGCTTAAAAGTATTGCCTCGTCTATGTCGTGCGTTACGAGCAGGGTTGTGATGTTGTTTTTTTGCATGATTGTGTTTATCCACTCCTGCATTTCAAGCCGGGTGTAGGAATCAAGGCCCGCGAAGGGTTCATCGAGGAGCAGCAAATTCGGCTTTGACGCCATTGCCCTTCCGATGGCTATTCTTTGCTGCTGGCCTCCCGAGAGCTGGTGCGGGTAACTCGTTTCCTTTCCAGAAAGCCCGATTTTTTGCATTATTTCAATTGCCTCGGCCTCGGAGTATTTGCCCATCCCGAATGCGATGTTTTCTTGGGCATTCATCCATGGAAAAAGCGCGTTGTTCTGGAAAACAAAAGCAGTCCTTTTTGGTTTCCTGATTTCGCCGTCAAAATCCACGAGCCCTGCAAGCGCATTAAGGAGCGTTGTCTTGCCCTCACCGCTTTTCCCTACTATCGAGACGAATTCGCCTTTCCTTGCCTTAAGGAAAATATTCTTAAGTATGGGCTTGCCGTATTTCACGCTAAGGCCTTTCACTGAAACGTGTTCCATTGTCATTACAACTCAGCCCATGGGAACGCTTGTTTTGCACACCGGGTGAACAGGTAATCAGTCAATGCCGCGAGGAGCCCGAGCACTATTAATCCTGCAATCATCATGTCGGCCCTGTAAATTGTCTGCGCAGTTGCTATGAAGTAACCAATGCCTGAGGAGGCGCCTGCGAGTTCGCTCACAAAAACCATTATGAATGCAACCCCAATGCCGATTCTTACTCCGTTTATAATGAATGGTATTACTGCGGGAAAAATAACCTTTCTGAAAGTTTCAGCGCTTGACTTGGAAAAGACCTTGGCAGCCTTGATGTAATCCACGTGCACCGTTTTTGCTCCGACCAAAACACTCAACCATACGGGAAAAAACACGGCGAAAGCGATTGAAAGTATTTTAGCAACGTCGCCTATGCCAAGCCATAAAATCACCAATGGTATTAGTGCAACGGGCGGCATTGCCCGCACGACGTGCACCAGCGGGGCAACAGTTTCCTCAAAAAACAACATTCTCCCCATGGCGAGTCCTAAAACAATGCCAATTGTCGAACCTATTGCGCTGCCAATGGCCATTCTCCATGTGCTTGTGAAAACATCTTTGAGGAGATTTCCGCTTGAAAACCATTTTGCCCCCGCTTCAGCGACATCAAGCGGGGGCGGGAAAAGCGCCTCGCTTACAATTCCCGAATATGCTATCAGTTGCCATGCCAGGAGCACTGTGAAAAGGAATGCTGCGGGTTTGAGGTATTGCATGGGTCAGTTCCCTGCCGCAGTAAACAAATCAGCCCTCAAAGCCGACTCAAAATCCGTGTTTGCTGCACTTTCCTCGGCTTTTCCGGTTTCTATTGCCCACTTCAGTTCATCCTGCCAGTTCTGCAAAAGTTGCGGTGTAATGCCGGTGTTGTACTCAAAATCAGCCCATACTTTTTCTATTATTTGCGGGTCAAATTTTGTGCGTCTAGCGACAATTTCTTTAGTCTCTTCCGGGTTTTCCTTCACAAATTTTTCCGCTTCAACCAGCGCCCTGATGATGCGCTTCGCGGTTTCCGGGTTTCTGTCCACAAATTCCTTGTTTCCCGCCATTATGTATTTCGTCGGGTATGCCCCATAGGGCAGTTTGACTATTTTTGAATCAAATTCAGCCGTGCTTTCGGCGAAGGTCACATAAGGCTCGATGAATACAATGCCGTCAACCGAACCGTTTGCAAATGCCCCGGGCGCATCCTCTGGCTTCTGCCCTATTATTTCTATATTTTCTTTTGATATGTTGTATTCCTTCATAAACAGGTAAAGGGCGAATTCTGGGCCGCCGCCAAGAGCCGTGGATATTTTCCTTTTGGTCTTGAAATAATCCGTCATCGAGGGGCTGTCGTCATCCCTTATTATCATCGGCGCCTCGTTGTGGTTGGTTCCCACTTCAGTGAGCACGTAAAAATCATTTCCCTGTGCCTTCGCCAGCATTGCAGGCAAGTCGCCGAGTGCTGCAAAATCCACGCTTCCCGCGAGCATTGCCTGGAAAGACAGCTTTCCTGCGCTGAATTCCTTCAGTTCAACATCAACGCCGTTCTTTTCGAAAAAACCCTTTTCATCTGCTATGTGCAGCAATGTGCTTGTCGGGGTTAATGTTATCCCGACAACTGCTTTTTGATTTGCCGCCGGTGAATCCGCCTCGCTCGATGCGCAGCCCGCCAAAAGCACCAGCACAAGCGACAATATTGCAATTCCAACTAACTTTTCATTATCCATTTTAATAGCCACCTCTTATACCTGATGCTGTGCTCATAATTCATATGGCTATGTCTTCCTTGTTGAGGAGGACATAAGCATAACCTTTTAATGTATTGAGGCATAAATCACTTTATGGAATTTGATTTTTTGCGCGAGCTTGGGCTTACGCCCAATGAGATAAAGATTTACTCAACGCTGCTTGGTATTGGCTCCACAAGTTCCGGAAAAATAACTTATGAGTGCGGGCTGCACCGCTCACGTGTTTATGAGGGGCTGAACAGGCTTGTAGAAAAAGGCCTCGTAAGCTTTGTGAAAAAGGGCAGCGTGACATTTTTCGAGGCTACCTCGTCGGAAAAAATACTTGACGTGCTTGAGGATGAAAAAAGCGGGGTAGAAAAAAGGATTGCCCGCGTAAAAAAGTACATTCCTGAGCTGAATAAGTTCAGGGAATCAAAACCGACCGCCGAGGCATACATATTGCAGGGGCTTGAGGGTTTCAAGGTAATGAGGCGCGAGACATTGAAATTTCCCAAAACCGAGCTTTTGATGCTTGGGGCGATTGCAAAGGAACCGAAAGTACTGCCGCTGTTTTACCAGAAATGGAATGCTGAGAGGAAGAAAAATGGGATAAAAATAAGGAACCTTTACAAGGCGGATGTTAAGGGGATTAAACCGGAGTATTATGACAAGAGGCGCTTTCTTCCTCCGCACATTTCAAACCCCGCCGTCATAAACATTTATGGCGACCGCGTCGTGAATGTGCTTTGGAAGGGCGATTATCCTTTGTGCTTTATGATGGTGAATAAGGATATTGCGGATGCGTACCGGAATTATTTTGAGATGCTCTGGAAATCCTCGGAAAAATAACTATTCCGAAACAACATCCACGAAGGTCCTGCAGAATTGTTCCTTGGCTTCCTTGAGCCCCGCCTTTCCGTTTGCTGTGAGCGAGTAGGTG